>JACQXR010000111.1 GCA_016208585.1 candidate division TA06 bacterium
GGATCTGATTAACTTCGTCATTACCAATGTCAGGGCCGAGAATGTCTTCAACGCTGCCGCGGACATCAAATGGACCACTTCGGAGGCGGCTACCAGCACTGTCTATTATGACACCCTCACCTCGGTCGGAAAGAAGACTACGGATGCGGATCAGGATATTCCCGCCGGCGAAGTGAAGAGCCACGTCATAACCCTGAAGGGCCTGACGCCCAACCGCCTCTATTATTACGACGTGGAATCCAAGGACCATGCGGGCAATATAGTCCGGGATAACAACGGCGGCCGGCATTATACCTTTACCACTACCAACAACTGGGACGTGCTTTATGTGGACGGCTCCGGCTATCCCGTTGACGTCAGACCGGCTTATCAGAATGCGCTGGCCAAGTTTAGTTGGGGATATGACTCCTGGCTTTCCGGAAGATCTGCCGGCGGCCAGCCCGATACCGCCTATATGAACAAATTCAAATGCGTGATCTGGAGCGCCGGCTGGTATCTGGATCCGGAGGATACCGCTACGGTGAAGAATTATATGAACGGCCCGAAGGCCCTGTTGGGGATGTTTACCCAGGACACGCCCTGGTATTATGGTTCTGGCGACTACTATGGCGCGGCATTCAAAACATATCTAGAAAACGTCCTGCACACGATCTACCGCAGCGATCCGGTCAGCATAGCCCGTAAATATTACCGGGGCTATGCCTCTGACCCCATCTCCGACAAGTGGTCCGGAACCAAGGACAGCATGTATATCTATTGCAACGACGGCATGGGCGGCAACGGGGGGAATAAGGAATGGGGCGACTTCATCAAGGCCAATACCAACGGAGTAGGCTTTATGTGCCAGGATTCCTCCAGTTCCAAGAGGGACACCTGCGGCATCCGCTGGACCAGCGGCGGCGACCGATTGTTCCTGTCTACGGCCGAGTTTGCCAACATGAACGACACTTCCTCTACCGGCCCCTGGCAGAGCGCGGATCGGGATACCTTTATGAACAAAGCCGTGCTGTGGCTTTTGGGCCGCACCGAGGTTAAGCCGGTGATCTCTATTTCCGTGCCGGCCGGAGGTAACACCTATACCAGCAGCCCGATTTCCATAACCTGGAGCGTAACCTATGGCGGCAGCCTGGCCCAGGACTCCACCTTCATTTATTACAGCGACAATAACGGCGACGCCTGGTACTTGATTACCAAGGGCGTCCTGACCTCGCCCTACGCTTGGGATATCACCGCCCGTTTGAACGGCGCCAAGTATAAGATAAAAGTGGTGGTCCGGGATAACGGAACGCCAAAGCTTACCGGCGAGACGGCCACCGGCGCTTTTACCATCAACCGTTCGGGCAACGATACCAAGGGGCCGGTGATGGTCCGGCATTCAATGAAGACGGACAAAAATCCGGTTCCGGGAGGCGCCAAGTTCAGGATTGACTGCACTGCCAGCGATTCCTTATTCGGCCTGTCCAACATTCAGGCAGTCAAGTGTTCTCTTACCGGCAGCACCGTGACTGCTCCGGTGGTGCAGAATATGAAGGCGACCGATGGAACCTTTAACGCCATCATAGAGCAAGCTTTCGACTCCATTGCCACCGAAACCGGCAGCTGGTCCTTATCTTACAGGATTTACTTCAGGGCCCAGGACGCTTCGGCGGCCAAGGGGGGAAAGTCGGCCAATAACTGGGGCGGATTGGATAGCAATGATGTGGTGATTGCCGGCGGTAAAATTCCCAATGCCCAGCCATTAGCGGTAACTTTAACCTTGTTTACCGCCCAAACGGCTCAACCCGGGGTGGTATTAACCTGGACCACGGCTTCCGAAATCAATTCCTTAAGCTGGCAGGTAGAACGCAGCCTGACGGCAGACGGGGATTACCAGAAGATCGCCGAAATGCCGGCGGCCGGAAACTCCAACCAGGTTACAGAATACACCTATACCGACCTAACGGCCCTGCCTAACCAGGGATACTATTACAAGTTAGTGAACATCAGCAAGGACGAACCGCAATCGCGGGTGGTATACGGCCCCATCCACGCTACGGCCGGCGGAATTGCGGCTCCGAAGTTTTTTGCCCTGCAGGAGGCCAGGCCCAATCCCTTCGGCGGCATGGTGGACATCGGCTACCAGTTGCCGGAGAAGGCCCAGGTTTCGCTTAAGATCTACAACATCGCCGGGCAAGTGGTCCGCACCTTTGAAGAAGGCTTAAAGGATGCCGATTATTACACGGTCGTTTGGAACGGCAAAGACGACAACGGTAAGATATTGTCCAACGGCGTCTATATCTACCGGTTAAGCGCTAATACCATAAGCGGCCGGCAATACCAGACGGCCAAAAAGGTTACCTTGCTGAAATAGTTTCAGCGGAAACCTAAGTGCTTAGTCCTTAGCCCCGCCCTTAAGGGCGGGGCTAAGGATTTTTAGTATAACTTTTTGAATGGAGAGGGCCAAATAAAAAATAATGAAATGAAAAGATTCATCCCTCAGGCAATGATGTTGGCCGCGGTTTCGGCCGGTCTCGCAATCTCAGCCGGGGCCGAGGTGCCGGACACAACCAGGACGCCGATATTCCGAATGCGGGGGATAGTGGTTACGGCCAGCCGCACGCCTGAAGAAATCGCCAAGGCCCCGGCCGCGGTAACGGTAGTTACGGCCCCTGAGCTTGCCCGGCGCCAGCCCCGCGCCACGGCCGAAGTCTTGCGGGAGGAAACGGGAATTACCGTCCAGAAGACCAACCACAATGGCGGGTCGCCGGTCATCAGAGGAATGATGGGAAATCAGATCCTCCTTCTGGTGGATGGGATTCGGTTGAATAATGCCATATACCGTTACGGGCCAAACCAGTATCTGAATACCATAGGAGCCGCCGGGCTCAAACGCATTGAGGTGGTGCGGGGCCCAGGCTCGGCATACTACGGTTCGGACGCCATGGGCGGAGTGGTCAATGCCCTTACCAAAGAGCCCCGGTTCAGTTCCTCGGGGTTATGCCTTGGCGGCCGAGCGGAAGGGCGATGGAGCTCCACGGATAGGGGAAGCCTTTTTGGCGGCGAGGTTTCCGTGGCCGGCTCCAAAATCGCTCTGGCTTTTGGCGGAACCCATAAGGAGGTGGGCGACTTTACGGCCGGCCGCGGATTCCAGAGAAGGGATTCCAGCTCCCAGGTCTCTCCCTCCTCGTGGCGGGAGAAAACCTTTGACGCCAAGCTGGCGCTGATTCCTTTAATGAAGCATCGGCTGGTCGCGGCTTTGCAGGATGTCCGCCAGCGCAATGTGGAGTTTTACCACACTCCGGACCGTCTGGATCCCTATCAGGACCGGACGCTGGCTTATGTCAAGTGGACCTGGGAAAATCCCCTTTCTTTCCTGGCTCAACTTGAGGCCCGGGCTTCTTGGCAGGTTCAAAAGGAGAAATGGACCCGGAAGAAATCCGACCCGGATTATAGTCTTATTTACGGTTCAGCCAATGAGGTTGGAACCCCCGGCGCTTCCTTTCGGACACAAACCAAACCCTGGAAAAGCGTGGAGTTCACATTGGGGGTGGAGTCCTACCGGGATAAAGTTACCAGTTCCGGTTTTCGGGACAGCACGGTTCTGACCGCCGGCGCCGTGAACCGGCGGAGTGCGCGCGGAGACTATAGTAATGCCGTTTTGGAAAACAGGGGAGGCTTTTTCCTATCCCGGGCGCAACCCTTTTCCAAACTTGCTCTTTTTTCCGGAATTCGCTACGACAGGTTCAAACTTAGTTCTTCCCCGGACTCTTTGGCGGTGCCGTTTGGGATAGTCCAAAAAAACTCCGCGCTTACGGGCGGCGGCGGAATGCGCTGGGAAATCAAAGGCCCGCTGGCCCTGGCGGCCAATATCGCCACCGCTTTTAGGGCGCCCAATGTGGATGATGTCCTCCGTTTCGGCCCGGTGGAGAGAACTTGGTTTGAAGTGCCCAATCCCGGCCTCAAGCCGGAGAAGAGCGCCACCGTGGACTATGGCCTGCGCTGGGACGGCCCGGCGCTCGCTTTAAGCCTGACCTTCTACCATGCCGGCTTGCGGGACCTGATTGACCGCCGGCCTGCAAGTTACAACGGAGATACGCTCTACTCCGGCCGCAGGGTTCAGCGCCGGGAGAATGTAATCCGGGCGAGAATTGATGGCCTGGAGGCCGAGGTTGAAGTTTTGCTGACCAACGAAGTTAATTTTCGCGGCGGGCTTTCCAGCGCCTATGGTCAGGATCTGACCGCCGGCGTCCCCTTGCGGCGCATCCCGCCGCTTTCGGGATATGTTGCCTGTCAGATCGCCAAGCCAGATGGACGGCTTTGGGCCGAAGCCACCGCGCGCCTGGCAGGGGAACAGTCCCGCTATGCCCCGGGAGACCGTTCGGACCTGGATATGCAGCCCGCGCCGGGACGCTATGTGACACCCGGTTACGCGATTCTCAACTTCCGTTTCGGCTCCAAAGTTACAAGATTTCTCGAGGCCACCCTGGGAATCGAGAATATCGCCAACCGCAATTACTGGGAGCACGGCTCGCGGGTTCCGGCCAGCGGAACGAATGTAACCCTTGGGCTGGCGCTATCCGGAGATAGGAATTTCTGAAGGCGAAAGGGGAGTGCCTGCGCTGTAGTGTAGCTTCTCGGCGCTTCCTGCCCGCCGGCAGGCGGGGAAGACGCTGCTCTTGTGAAGCGAAAGCGGTGGCGCGCCCGGCGCCTTCGGCATGACGGCAACTTCAATGACGGCTATGAATTTTATATATTTTTTTGATTTTTTTCTTGACAAATAATTTTGGAACTGTTAAACTACTGAGGAGCCATAATTATATGCAAAAACAAATATACGAGGAGACATATCATGGGTTTAGTGAATGCTACAATTATTTTAAGAAATCCGAAAGAAGATGAAATTAAAGAAATGGAGGTTGAAGCGTTAGTAGATTCAGGAGCATTGCATCTTTGCATTCCAGAGAAAGTTGCTATTCAATTGAATTTGAAAGAATTATGTAAAAGAGATGTTACTACTGCGGATGGGAAGGAACATTTATGCTCCTATGTTGGTCCTATTGAAGTAAAATTTGAGAATAGAGGTTGTTTTACCGGAGCGCTTATATTGGGAGACGAAATTTTACTTGGCGCAGTTCCAATGGAAGATATGGATGTTTTAATTTCTCCGACGCAGAAAAAACTAATTGTTAATCCCAAAAGTCCGAATATTGCATCTTCAATAGCAAAAGGATTAAAGAAATTAAAAACATCTAATAAGTCAATGAAGCTGACCGCTTAACTGCACCCGCTAATTTTGTGGTATTTAGAGCATTAGTGATGAGTTCACTGTAAAAAGTCTTATTTCAAAAAATCGAGCATTGGAAATCCAATAAGTTACAACACCCCAAAATGACAAAAGTAAACTCAGGGATGCTTTCAACATTATGTGCCAGTTCCACTACGCGGCAGTTTCTCTCTATCGTTCAACGTCAACATTAACGTCAACATTTAAGGAGGGATTACCATGAAACATCAAAGAATGCGGGCAGCTATAACGGGAACACTCGTCTTAACATTCCTTATTTCAGCCGTTCCTTTGGCCGGACAACGGTTGGGCTACAATTCCTTTAATGCCGGAAATATTTCATCTTTGTTTTACAATAACGGTTTTATCGGGGATTCCACCAACGCCCTTCCTTCCGGTTGGTGGCCCAGCAACGCCAAAAACTCGTATTTCAGCCGAGGCGGATTGTGGATCGGCGCCAGCAAAAATGGCGGGGACACTTATTCCGTTTCCACCGGTTGTCCGGGAGAATTTTTTCCTACGGCAGATTGTTCAACCATGGTTTCTATCCGTCCCGGCAGCCGGGCGACTCAAGAGTTATGGGCCAGGTTTGACGACGCTAATCCGCTTTACAATCAGGGCGCGATTCTCAATGCGCAAGTGACGATGCGCGGTTATCAGTGGAGTTTTTCGCCGGTGGACAATTTTTACATCACCGAGTATCAGGTAAAAAATAACGGCAGCAATTATTTATCCGGCGTCTATGCCGGCTTTTATTATGACGGGGATGTGGTTACGACCCCAGCTGCTGATTCTAAGACCACAAATTACACCGACTTTGATGTTTCTCCCGACGACAGCACCGGCCAGCCCCGCAACTTAGTGTGGATGACCGGTGACTCTGCCTGGGCCCAAAGCGTGGTTGGCTTTCCGGTGGGGTATTTGGGAATGCGCCTTTTGGAAGCCCGCAAACCCAATGGCAGCGCCATCGGCGTCTCATCGGCCAGAAGTTGGAAAATCACGGCGGATCCCGCCAGCGATGCCAATGCGCTGGATCTCTATAATCGCTATCGGTATTTATCCGCCAACGTTACCGATGCCGACGCCAAGCGGGTGATAAACGATTTTAGAATGACCACGGATTCGATTCACCTCAAAATACCCGCCTACCTTATTAAAAATATTGAGGGGGTTTATCGAATAAACGACATCTTGCACGGGGGCACGAACTATTTTACCGGAGGCAGTTTTAATCGGGCCGGCTGGATTACTTTGGGAAAACCGGCTCCGGATGTGATAAAGGAAGCGTATAATCAATCCACGGACGATATTCAGACCAATGGCGCAGGAGATACCGTTACCGCGGTTCATGTTTCCAGCGTCCCGCTTGATTCAGTGGCCGGGGTTTGGCTGGCAAATGACGCCTCTCATACCGGCACAAATTATTATACCGGAGGGAGTTTTACATCCGACGGCTGGATTTATTTGGGAACGCCCATTGAACTCGCTATACTTACGGATTATCCGATTGCCTGGTGGTTTTATAAGGATAATAATGTTACGGTTTCATTCTGGAATCGGTATTGGAACGAGTCGGATTCCCCCAGCGACAATACCCATGTAACAGTAGGGATGACCACCAATTTCGACGAGGTGGAAGGCGTATATCTTCAAACAGACAGCCTTCATACCGGAACAAATTATTATACCGGCGGCAGTTTTGACAAAGCCACCGGCGCGATTACTCTGGGGACAGCCCTTCCAACTTTAGACCCGGTGTGGGTTTGTTATCGCACCTATGCTATCGCCGACTATAAGATGCTTCTTAACGCCGGTCCCTTTGCCTTGGCTCCCAATGATTCTATAAAAGCGGTCTACGCTACTGTAGCCGGCCAGACATTAGCCGAGCTTCGGAAAAATTCCGATCTGGCCCAGTATATGTGGGATCATCCGGGCTATGTTCCCGCCTCCACCTATGGCTCAATATCGGGAAGAATAAAAAGGACCGACGACGTTACCGGCATTGAAAATGCTTTGGTCAAAATTTTTCAAGCGGGCCTGGCAAAAGACAGCGCCTGGAGCGCGGTTGACGGCGGATATGCTTTAAACAGCCTGGAGGCGGGCAGCTATGATTCTCTGAGGGCAGCGCGCGCCGCTTATGCGGACAGCAACATTACCGGCCCCATTTCGGTAATCGGCTCGAAGGACAGCCTGGGATTTGATCTGGCCTTAAGGTATCAATATGCCACGATTAAGGGCAAGGTTACCAGAACCGATGGCGTTACCCCCTTGGCCGGCGTTTACCTCGAATTAAAAGGCTCCCAATATCAAAGCGCTTACAGCGATAATGAAGGCGGATATATATTTCAATCTGTAAATCCGGCCGTGGGCGATTCGATCGTGGCCTCTTTGTCGGACTATCAGGGGAAGATAGTCCCGGGCGTAGTAACGGCCAACGACTCGGTGACCGTGGTAAATGTTCAAATGCAGTATTTGTATGCCAACATCACCGGAAAGATAACCGGCACCGATGGTCTAACGCCGGTGGCCGGGGCTTCGGTGACGGCCAGCGGAAATAATTCCTACAATACCCTGGCCAATTTCGAGGGTTTTTATGACGTCAAAGGAATGGCGGCGGACACCTATAAAGTGATTGTTTCGGCCTGGGGATTTGGTTCCGACTCGGCGATGGCCGTAATCGCAAAAGTCGATTCGATATCCCGGATTGATTTTTCTTTGCATCAAGCTTCAGCCGACGGCTCGATGCGCTGGGCGGATAAAACATCGCTGTCAACCAAACGTTATGGGCTGGGTTCGGCAGCGGTTGGGGGAAAGATTTACGTCATTGGAGGAATGGGCGAGAATGAGGCGGTATTAGTCACAGTTGAAGAATATGATCCGCTTGCCGATACGGTAAACGGCCTGCCCTGGTCAACCAAGGCTTCCATGCCCGCACCCCGCTATGGTTTGGCCTGTGTCTCTTTAGGCGATTCTATTATCTATGCCATCGGCGGATATGATGCCTTGGAAAACGCTTTAAGCACAGTTGAGGCTTACAAACCTAAAACCAATACTTGGCTTGCCGGATTTGCGCCCATGCCTACGCCCCGGGCATATTTGGGGATTGGAGTTCTCAACGACACCATCTATGCCGTGGGCGGGGAGAATAATAGCATCGCCGGCCTGGATACCGTAGAAGCTTATGACCCGATAAGCAATTCCTGGACGACGAAGAAATCGCTTTTAGGAGGACCGAATTCTGGCCGTTCCGGCTTAACCTGCGCTACTCCCGATAGCGCCGGAATTATCAGGCTCCACGTTGTTGATGGTAAAAAGGTTGACGGAACTTATATGCAGACGCATCAGAAATATAACCAGGCTGCCAATACTTGGGTTGCCCGAATGGCGCCGCCGACGCCTCCCATGGCATTTTTAGCCAGCGATGTGATTTACGATAGCATCTATTGTTTGGGAGGGCGAGACCTTTCCGGCTATTATAACTCCGCCGTTACCTATAACCCTTACAGCAACACTTGGCGGACTGAAACTCCCCTGCCCAGTCCCAAAGCATATTTTGGAGCAAGGGCAATTGAAGGCAATGGCATTTATGTCATGGGGGGAAAATCCGATGATGTAACCATAGTGGGGACGGTAAGAAAGGGCTATAGATATGGCTCTATTTCCGGAACAGCAACAGTCAAAATTTCAGGCGCCGCCATCGCCGGGGCGTTGGTGGAATGCGTCCAAGGAGGAAAGACTGCCGGCAGCGATTATACCGATAACAACGGTTTTTATGTTCTCTCAAACCTTGAACCGGGGCTTTATAATGTCCGCTTTTATAAGACCGGCGATGTTGATAGTACGATTAACAATGTGAATGTGCTTTGGGGGCAGAATACCGTTTTAGATTTTGTCGGCGTGGCAGGTAATAGGCCTACCGAACTTTCCGCTTTAATCTTTGCGTTATATCCTGCCTACCCAAATCCAGTACGGAACCAGGCCGTTATTGGCTATCAAATTCCGGCCAAGGCATTGGTGAATTTATCGGTTTACAACGTGCTGGGTCAAAAGGTAAAAACCCTGGTCAACGGCAGTCAGAATGCGGGATGGCATTCGGTGACCTGGAACGGACGGGATAACGGGGGCCGCAAGGTAGCCAGCGGCATTTACCTGTATCGCCTGACCACCGGCTCCGAAAATGCGGTTAAAAAACTAGTGGTGATAAGGTAGTCGCAGCTTAAACTGAAATGGCACGGCCAGAACCTTTTGTTTTGGCCGTGCCGAATTTCTTAATTATTTGTTGCTTTATCTCTTGACAAATGCCGGTTTGTATGTTAAGATACGGTAAATAAGAGGAGACGAAATTAGCGCCCGGTACATGTAAGTAAAACAGTTCGGAAACTAAAACTAAGCCGCCAAGGGCGGGGCTGTTTTATAGCAATGATGCCGGTCGTTTACCCTTCGGACCAGAGCCAACCTGGCTGGCATCATTTTTAAAAATGATGCCAGTTTTTTATTTAAGGAGGTTTTGTCATGCGTAAATTTATTATTTTAGCCCTGGCTTTGGCCGGGCACGCTTGGGCCCAGCAATGGTCGCCCGCCATCAATCTTATGCCCGGGGATCCCGGATCCTCCTGGACCGCCTCAAACCAAGCCCACAGCCTGGCGGTTCGGGGAGATACAATTTATCTGGTCTGGTACAATTCAACCTGGGGACCGGTAAATATGGGACATCAAATATATTATAAAAAGTTTGATGGAACCGCCTGGGGCCCGGTCAATATACTAGTAAACGACACCTTAAACTGGCGGAGGCACAGCTGGTATCCCTCGTGCGCGCTGGATGTTGCCGGTAATCTGCATGTAGTTTGGGAGTCTAACGACTTTGGTCAAATCTCCAGTTACGATATCGCCTACCGAAAGTTGAGCAGTAACGGTTCCTGGAGCGGAATAACCAGGGTTACTTCCAACAGCTCCCAGGGATATTCCTGGCGGCCGGTGATCGCCTGCGGTACGGATAACCTGATCCACATAGCCTGGCAGGACAACCGGCAGGGAACTTATAAAATATTTTACAAATCTTCGACCGGCGGCGGCAGCTGGGGCAATGATCTGTGCCTCAGCCCCCAGGGGGTTTATGCCGGGTTTCCCAGCATCGCCCTGTCCGGCAGCGAGCCGGCTGTAGCCTGGCAGGATTTCCGGGACGGCGTCCACCAGATATATTTTAAGAAATATTCAGGATCCAGCTGGGGAACAGACAGCGCCATCAGCCAGAGTTCTTACGGAGCCTTTGCCCCGTGCCTGGCCGGGGACCAGGCCGGCAACCTGCATGCAGCCTGGGAAGATCTGAGAGACGGCAATTACGAGATATATTACCGTAAGTTCACCAGCCAGACCCAAAGCTGGGGTAATGTCATCAGGCTGACAAAAGATCCCTATTATTCCCGCCAGCCGTTTTTACTGTGTCAGGGCGACAGCACGGTAAATCTTTTTTGGTCGGATGACCGCGACGGCAGTTATGAGATATATCGCCGTCAGTCGGTTAACAATGTCTGGCAGCCCGAAACCACCCTTACCAACTTTGACGGCTCGGCCTCGATGTGTCCTTCGGCCGCGGTAGATTATCTGGGCAATCTGCATCTGGTCTGGTCGGATTTCGGCGTTTCCTACCAGGCCCCGGATATATTTTACATGTCGGGCGTCTACTCTAAAAAATCATTGTCAGGAAATCAGGCGGCCATTCCTGGATCAGCAGGCTTGGCCATGCTTCCGGCCATGCCCAACCCCATGCGCGACCGGACTAAAATTGCAATGATGATTATTCAAAGCGGCTGGGCCAGGGTCAGGGTCTATAATATTGCCGGACAATTGGTGAAGGAATTGTATCAGGGTCACTTGGCCGGCGGGTTGCATGAATTTGATTGGGACGCTAAAGACGGGAACGGCGCCAGGGTCAGCAACGGACTGTATCTTACCCGGGCGGAATGTTCGGGAAGCTCAGCTACCGGGAAAATAATGGTGGTGAGGTGAAGATGAGATATAAAATCATCATACCGCTTTTTTGGGCGCTGGTTACGGCCCCGAATACAGTCTGGGCCGGAGTCAAGGTGTCGGAATCCACCGACCAAGGGATAGTATTGGAGCTTTCCTGTCCCCAGCCCCAATTTGAAAAGGTTCTAATAAAGGGGACGGAATACTTCAGGGTCACGGCCGCC
This sequence comes from candidate division TA06 bacterium, assembly GCA_016208585.1. Lineage (NCBI taxonomy): Bacteria > candidate division TA06 bacterium. Next base: position 11,458 of record JACQXR010000111.1, read on the forward strand.
GGCTGTCCTGGCCTGACCGAACCCGGCCGTCCGGCCTTGCCGGTAATTGGCGCCATGATACTGGTGCCGCCCAACGCCATTCCAGAGATAGTATCAGCCGAGCCGGCCGAGACCGTGAACTATAAAAAAATACCGGCTCCGGCTCCCGAAATACTGCTGGACAAGGAAACCGTTCCCGATCCGGTTGTTTACCGGGGAGGCCAGGTTTATCCGGCAAACCTGGTCAGCCTTTCCCGGCCGGTCAGGGCCGGCCTCCACAAGATGGCTTTCATTTCCTTTAACCCGGTGCGGTTTTATCCGGCCGGCGGTAATTTATCCTATGTAAAAAGCATCAAGGTCCGGGTTCGATTCAAACCGTCCGGCTTGGGCGACCAGCCGCTGGCACCGGGGAAAGCCGATCAGCTGACCGCCGGGATCGGGATGATCGCCGCCAAGAGCGCCGCCAATCCAACTCAGATGGCCGGCTGGGCCTCCCGTCCCGCTTCCGGCAAAAAAACAAAGTCAAGCGTCTGGGCCGATACCCTGCCCTATAAAATATTGATAGAGGAAGAAGGCATTTATAAAATCGGCTATTATGATTTGTTGCAGGCCGGACTCAATCCCGGCTGGTTCGATCCCCGCAGTTATAAATTGTTCAACCAGGGCCGGGAAGTCCCGATTTATTTCAAAGGCCAGGCTGACGGCGTATTTGACCAGGACGATTATTTTGAATTCTACGGACAGCGCCTGAAAGGCGACAGCAGTTATTATCACCCTTATTCCCGGGATAACGTTTACTGGCTGGGGGCCGGCGGCAGTTTTGGGGCCAGGATGATCGAGGAGGATGGAAGCCCGTTAAATCAAAACTATGTCCTGCCAGGCTCCTGCCGGTATAAAATGCATTTGGAAAAGGACAGCCTTTTTTACCGGCTGAACAGTCCTTCCAGCGATCAAACCGATCGCTGGTTCTGGCAGCGGATAGATAAAAGCGACAGCATGGTTCTAAGTTTTTCTCTGCCCGGCCTTGATAGCGGAGCCATTGACAGCGTCAATCTAACCATAGGCCTGCACGGCTACACAGAACTTGACGAAGACTCTTTTCCTGGAAACGATCATTGGGCTATAATCACTTTGAACGGCAAATCATTAGATAATTACGTGCGCTGGGACGGCCAGACTCCGCATATATTTGAAACGAAGTTAGATCCAGATAGGTTGGTTGAGGGCCAAAACCGGCTGGTGCTTAAACACGGTCCGCTGGGCACCAGCGACACTTATTTCTTCAACTGGATGGAGGTGGAATATTCCCGGCGCTATGTTGCCAACGGCGGAAGCGTGGCTTTCAAGGCTCCTTCCCAGGGCTCGGACAGCTTGTTCCGTTATGAAATAAAGGGATTTGAGAATCAGAGCATAGACCTGTATAAGCTGGGGGTCAGTAAAATTACCGGAACCGTGGTGGAGCGCGATCCTGACGGAATAACCTACCGGCTGACTTTTGAAGACCGGGCCTCCTCCCAAACCGGTTATTATGCCGTGCAAAACGATGACCGGCACAAGCTGAAACCCAAGGCCATTGTGGCCAATCATATCCCGGCCCAGGCCCTGACCGATCCCTCCCAGTCCGCCCAATATCTGATAATAACCACGGAAGAATTTTTGGCGCCGGCCGCAAGGTTGGCCGCCATCCGGGGAACCCAATTTAACGGGTCTAAGGTTGTTCTGGCTTCGGATATTTACGATGCTTTTAATTACGGAATACCCCAGGACCGGCCGATCAAGGAATTTTTGCGCCAGGCTTTTATGACCGGGCAGGTTCCGCCGGCCTATGTCTTGCTGTTGGGAGGAGGAAGCTGGGATCCCCGCAACCTGTCGGGGCATTCTTATTCCGATAAAATTCCGGCGCATTTGACCCGGACCTCTGATTTTGGCCCGACCGCGGACGACAATTATTATGCCGACATATTGGACGACGATCAATTTCCCTCGCTGCCGGATATCGCGGTGGGCAGGATCCCGGTAAATAACGCTAACGATTGTCAGATCTGGGAAACCAAACAATTGTCCTACGAGCAACAGCCGCTGCTTGATCAGTGGCAGCGTGATTTTATGCTGATAGCCGGAAGGAATGTGAATTCCGGGGACAATTTCGACGGGGAAAGCAATCTGCTGGCGGCCTCATTAGATACCAGATACACTGTTTCAAAGGTCTACCACAGCAATCCCGCCACCACCCAGGATTTGATAGATCAGTTCAACGAGGGTTCTGTGCTGGCAGGATTTAACGGGCACGGTGGCGGTCAGGTATGGTCCCACGACAGTTTTTTCAGACTTGACGAGGTGGCTATGTTCAATAACTGGGGCCGCTGGCCGTTGGTGGGTTCATTCACCTGTCACAGCGGCGCTTTCGACATTCCTGATACGGTGTCCCTGTCCCAGGCCATGCTATTAAAGACCTATAGCGGTGCAGTAGGGGTATTTGCCAGTTCAGGGCCATCCTGGGAGAGCGTTATAGAACAGGCATTTTTTGGGGCGGTCGATGATTATGATCTTACAAGATTTGGCGATATTTTGATCAGCTCCAAGTTTGAACTGGCCGCTAAGACAGGTATGTCGGTACATGCCGGAGAGATGATAACCAGCTATAATCTGCTCGGGGACCCGGGCATGCGCCTGGCTGTTTCCCACCGAAATATTGAAATGACGCTGATCCCGGCTTCGCTTTTGCCGGGAGATTCCCTGACGGTTACCATCAGAGGCGGCTTCAAAGCTGGGAGCATCACTTTGCTCTCGCTGTGCGACTCCGTCGGCAATCCGGTTGTTAATTCTTCGCTGTTCTCCGACACGGTCGGCAAAGTTGCAGCCAGGGTGAAGGTTCCGGACTCCATGTCGACTGGAAAAGCGCTGATGAAGGCCTTTGTCAAAGATGCCGACAGCAGTTGGATTGCCTGCGGGGAGATGGGAATTAACCGGCCGGTTATTTACGGCATAACCGCCACGCCGGCCCGGCCGGTCAATCTGGTTGACAGCGTTGATATAGTTGCCGGAGCTTCCAGCCTGTGGGGAATAGACAGCGTCTGGTGCGAATGGCGCACCTCAACAATCAGGTCTGATACCGGACTTCTCCAGAGCACATTGATGGACAGTTCCGCGCCCGGTTGGTTCAAATTACGAACGAAAATCATCAATGTCGGGCCTTCCGACACTGTGCTCAATTACCGGATCTGCCTTTCCGGGCCAGCCGCAGCCAAGTTGGTAAGCAGTTGGAAACATCATCATCTTTTGACCCGCCCCGACCTGACCCCGAGGGAAAAGATAAACAGTAACGATAACTCATATTTTGGCGGGAAAAGGCGGCTGACCATTTTTACTGATATCTATAATAATGGAGAAACCAGGGCCGACAGTATCCCCCTTCATTTTTACCGCTATAACAACGAACTTCCTCCGAAGGATTCAGTAACCGTGATGCTGGATTCAATTTTACCGGGAACTAAGGCGGTGGCGGCTGTTCCCTGGACCCTGGATCCGGGAAAAGAGGCAGATACAATCAAACTGTCCATAGACCCGTATGCCAAATCCTGGCCGCCGGAACAGGATACCAGCAATAACCATTTTGCCTCAAACTCTTATGATCTGCCAAAGTACCCGGACGAAAAAGTATACCGCCAGCTGGGCCTGCTGGGAAGCGTTGACACTGTTTCCTTGTCCAAATATCCGGTCAGGTATTTCCTGCCCGACTCCAGCCTTTTAGACAGTGCCGTGGCGGTAGTGGGGTATGAACCAGTCAATCAAACTTCGCCCTTAAATCCCGTCCGCCAGCCGGGCCTTAAGCTGATCGGCGACCAACTGCGGGATGTTTATTTTATGACCATTACCGATTCAACCCGTGGCTTGTCCAATGGAAAAAAATTATGGATCAGCCTGGATTGGCCCCAGTTGGATGAAATCAGCGATCTGAGCCTGGTCAACCTTTACCGTTTTAATACCCGCCAGGGTTTATGGCAAAAAGTTCCCGGAGAAGCTGATACGGTTAAAGTATGGGGTTTCTCGGATTCGCTGGGCACTTTCATGCCCCTGATCGGAACCGACACCACGGCGCCTTTAATCACCGCCCGACTGGAACAGCAGGCCACGGGTTGGGGGCAAACAGTCAAAGTATCCCGCCCCCAATACTCGGTATTGATTGAGGACCCCAACGGCATCAATCTGGATTCGGTCTGGGTTAAAAAAGACGTGGCGCTGGTCCCCCGCAATGAGTATAATTTGCCGACCCAGCCCCAGGATCATACCAGCGTGCCCCTGGCCTATGCCCCGTATCTGACCGACGGCCAGCATACTTTGGAATTCGGGGCCTGCGATAATCTGGGCAACAGCTCGGCGGTCTCGGTTCAATTGACGGTGGCTGCCGAGTTTGGGCTTTATTACCTGGCCTGTTATCCTACTCCCGTCGACGGGAACTATGCCACTTTTTACTTTTTTGTGGGCGATCATGCCGATCAGTATGAGCTTAAAATATATACCGTGGCCGGAAGGCTGATCAAGACCTTCAAAGGCGGGTATGTCCCGGGCGAAAAGCGGCTGAACTGGAATGTTGATGATGATTCGGGACAAAGGGTGGCCAACGGGGTTTATTTTTATACCGTAGAAGTCTGGTCCGACGGAAGATACCAGAAAAAGACCGAAAAACTGGCCGTTTTACGATAAGGAGAGAAGATGAAAAAGATATTATTCATAATGCTGGGATTGGCAATAGCGGCCTCGGTCAGGGCTGAAAGTTACGGCGGGGAGTTTTTGAATCTAGGTGTGGGGGCCCGGGCCCAGGGTATGGGAGGGGCATACGGACCTTTGGCGAATGATGCCAGCGCCATTTACTGGAATCCGGCCGGGCTGTCAGGAATAATCCGTCCGGAAATAATGTTCTGCCACACCCAGCTCTTTGGCGGGCTGGCCAATCATGATTTTCTTGGCCTGGCCTGGCCTTTGAACAAACGACTTAGCCTGGGACTGGGTTGGATCCGGCTGGGGGTGGACGATATTCCCCGTTTTTCCTACAATGTGGGAACCATGCCTGAAGGCAGTTTTGGCGACAATGAGAACGCCGTCTACGTCTCGGCTGCTTTCCAAAGAGAAGTCGCTCCTTGGGGCAAGCCATTAAAACTTTCGGCCGGCGGAAGCGTCAAGCTGATATATAATAAGCTTGATGACCGTCAGGCCAGCGGGCTGGGGCTGGATTTCGGCCTGCAGGCCAAGCTCTGGCTGGCTGAGTGGCTGGCCGTAAGATCCGCCAACCAGGTGATCGTCGGCATGGAGCCGGCCGTGGTGGAACGGTCAAACTGGGGGACCATAGGGATTAGCCTGGCAGCCCAGGATATAGGCGGGACCAGCATTTCATGGAATACTTCAAGCCAGCATAACGATATTAAGCCGGCCGGATATAAGGCCGGAATATCGTATGCCCAGCCAATTTTTCCCTGGCGCAGTCAGATTATCTTATCTGCCGAAGTCGCAAGCCAAAGCTACCAAAAAGGCCGGCTGGGATTAGAGGTTGACTATCGCAATCTGCTGACGGCCCGGCTGGGCCGGGATCAAAAGGATCTGGTCTGGGGCGGAGGTGTGACCGTGTGGAGGTTGAAATTCGATTGGGCCTACGCACCCCACCAATTGGGAAGCACTCATCGGGTGGGCTGCAGCTTTAAACTCTGATGCCGGTCATCGGAAGGTTTTGGCTCAAAGCGCCGCCTTAGGAGGCGGCGCCTTTTTATGTTTTATGCTTGCAAGCAAAAATTTAGTATGATAAAATGTCCGATGCCTACAGAAACCGGGACCACCGGTCCTAAAACATTGAGCATTAATAAAATGAACGCCAAAGAACAACTGCAGACCATAAAACGGGGAGCCCTGCATCTGATGCCGGAGGACGCCCTGCTGTCAAAATTGGAGAGGGCCATAAAAGAATCCCGGCCTTTGGTTATCAAATACGGAGCCGACCCATCGGCTCCGGACCTGCACCTGGGGCACGCGGCCTGCTTTAAAAAACTGAAGGAATTTCAGGAGCTGGGGCATCAGGTGATTTTCGTGATCGGCGACTTTACCGCCATGATCGGCGACCCCACCGGGCTGTCCGAGACCCGCAAGCCGTTGTCGCGGGAACAGGTCAGGGATAACGCGGCCACTTACATGGAACAGGTGTATTTGCTGTTGGACAAGGACAAGACCAAGGTGGTTTTCAATCACGACTGGCTGTCAAAGCTGAACCTGGCCGAAGTCATCAAACTCAGTTCCAAGTTCACCGTGGCCCGGATGCTGGAGCGCGACGACTTCAGCAAGCGCCATAAAAGCCAGGCCTCCATCGGGGTGCATGAGTTCCTTTACCCGGTGATGGTGGCCTACGACTCGGTCCACCTCCACGCCGACGTGGAGGCCGGGGGTAACGACCAACTGTTCAACTTTCTGGCCGGCCGGGAACTGATGCAGGAACTGGGGATGGAGCCCCAGGCGGTTTTGACCATGCCGATCCTGGTGGGGACCGACGGCTTCAACAAGATGAGCAAGTCGCTAGGAAACTACATTGCCATCAAGGACACTCCCAAGGAGATGTTCGGGAAAACCATGTCCATCCCCGATTCCGCAATTTTAACGTACGCTCAGTTGGCGGCCTTTTACAACGACGGCCAGCTTAATAAAATAAAGGAACGGCTGGAAGCCCAGGAAAATCCCAGAAACATCAAGTTCCAAATCGCCCGGGATATCACGGCCATCTATCACGGGACCCAAAAGGCGGATAAAGCCTCGGCGGAGTTTGACCGGATGTTCAAAAATGGCGGGTTCCCGGAAAACCTGCCGGAATATGATCCCGGAGCCGATAAAATATGGATTGTCAAGCTGGTGACAGGATCAGGCTGCGCCAAAAACAGTTCCGAAGCCCGGCGGTTGATAGGGCAGGGCGGGGTCCATCTGGACGGAGAAAAAATCACCAGCGTTGAAGCCGAGGTGGAAATAAAAGACGGAGCCATCCTTAAGGTGGGAAAGAGAAATTTTGTGAAGCTAAAAAGATGAAATTATCCGACGTTAAAAAATCAGCCTTGAATCGTTTTAGACCGGCGGCATTTATAGACCGGGACGGGACCATCAACTACGATACCAACTACGTCAACCGGCCCGATCAGCTGAAACTGTTGCCCGGGGCGGCCGCGGGGATCCAGCTGCTGAACCAGAATAATATCTTGACGGTGGCGGCCAGCAACCAGTCCGGGGTGGCCCGGGGGTATCTGACCCTCAAGACGCTGGAGTTAATCCACCGCAAGCTGGTCCGCCTTTTGCCGGTATCGGGATGGCCTTGGCGGCGCAAAAAGATCTGGGGATAGACCTTTCTCGCTCCTACATGGTAGGGGACAGCCAAAGCGACATGGAATTCGCCCGCAACCTGGGGGCTAAAAAAGTGCTAGTCTTAAGCGGCAAATCAAACGGCCGGGAGGCCTGGGTTAAAAAGATCAAAGTTGACTGCCTGGCCCAGGACCTGCTGGGGGCGGCCTGGTGGATAGTAGATGACCTGAAATCTAAAAAGGCCGGCCGAAGTATAAGGCTTCAGGCCGCCGGATGCAAACTGGCAGGCAGAAAGTCAAACCCTGAATGATTATAGATAACCAGAGCCAGAAAAGTAGAGGTTTCTGGCTCTGGTATTATTGTTGCCGACGGCGGTAAATATTTCAGGAGGAGCAAAGAGATGAAGATCTCGGCCACGGTAATTACTAAAAACGAGGAAGTTAATATCGAGCGCTGTTTGAAATCCCTCAGTTTTGCCGACGAGATAGTGCTAGTGGATTCCCAAAGCAGCGATCAAACAGTCCGGCTGGCCGAAGCCTATGCTTCCCGTGTCATCACCAACCCCTGGCCGGGGCACATCCAGCAGAAAAACTTTGCCATCGGGCAGGCCGCCGGGGACTGGATCCTGTCCCTGGACGCCGATGAAGAAATTACTCCGGAGCTCAAAAACGAAATACTGCAGGCCAAACAGAACGGTTTTTACGGCCGGGCCGGGTTTTATTTCCCCCGGCAATCCATGTTCCTGGGACGGTGGATGAAACACGGAGGATGGTATCCCGATTATCACCTGCGGCTGTTTAAAAAAGAATCCGGGCGTTTTGGCGGGATGAATCCTCACGATAAGGTAATTCTGAACGGCCGGGCCGGTCATTTCAAAAATCATCTGCTCCATTATACCTATCCATCTTTAGAATCGTATTTCAGCCGCTTCAATTCCTATACCGGGATCGCGGCCCGGGAACTGTTCAACCACGGCCGCCGGCCCTCGCTGGCCCAACTTTTATTCTCGCCGCCGGCCGCCTTTGTTAAGATGTATCTGTTAAAACTGGGATTTTTGGATGGACTAGAAGGCCTGATGCTGAGCGTCTTTTCGGCCTGCTATGTGCTGGTGAAGGACCTGAAACTTTGGGAACTGGAAAAAAGCGAAGGCAACGGTTAAGAATGGGAAAAGAACCAAATAATATATTAGTCATCAAAATGCTGGGAGTGGGTGACGTGGTCTGGACCACGCCCCTGCTGAGCAATCTGCGGCAGGGTTTCCCTAAGGCTAAAATATCCTTCTTGTGCCGGAGTTTTTGCGCCCCGGTTCTGGCCAACAACCCCGACCTGAACGAGGTCATTCCCTTTAGTTCCGGGAGCCGCAGGGATCAATTTATGTTCATCAGGGAATTAAGACGTCGGAAGTTTGATCTGGTCATCGATCTTTTCGGATCGCCCCGCACCGCTTTTCTGTCGCGGGCCAGTGGGGCCAGGACAAGGATAGGGTTCGATTTTGGCTACCGCCGGCTGTTTTACAACAAAGTACTTTCGGCCAAAGCGGCCAATCAAGGACACGAAGTAGAGTTCCATCTTTTTGCGCTGAAAACCCTGAGGATCCCCGTCAGATCGAAAGAATTGGTCTTTAATCTAAGACCTGAGGAAACAGCCTTCAAAGAGCGGCTTTGGCGCGAGTGGGGCATTAAAGCGGAAGAAAAAATAGTGGGGTTGGCCGCCACCAGCGGCTGTTCCTGCCGCCGGTGGCCGGAGCAGAATTTTTCGGTTTTGGCCCAAAAGCTGTCCGCTAAGAAAAATATCAGGGTCATACTATTTTGGGGATTGAAATCCGAGCTGGAAAGCGCCCAAAGGATAGCCAAGGGATCAGAAGCCAAAGTCCAAATAATTCCCAAAACCAGCCTGGGACAGATGGCCGCCCTGCTGGCGGGGTGCGACCTGGTGATCGGCAATAATTGCGGCCCGGTGCAGATAGCCACGGCTTTCAAAGTTCCCATAATAAATTTTCACGGGCCCACCCGTCCATTGGGCCAGGGGCCGTGGGGAGTGCCTCATGTAATATTAAGGAATGAAAGCCTGTCCTGCCTGGAGTGCAACAAGACCAACTGTCCTGATCCAAAATGCATGACCGGGATCAGCGTGGGGCAGACCATGGAAGCGTTCAACCGTTTGATGCCGGGCCGGCTTGAAAAATAAAACGCGTACCGATCAAATCAGCCGGGTCCACCGCCGCCTGATAGAATGCTACGGTCTTCCGGCTCCCAAAACATATCACCGGATACTGGACGCCCTGATAGAGACCATCCTTTCCCAGAACACCAGCGACATCAACAGTCACCGGGCTCACCTGTCTCTAAAAAAGCGTTTTCCTGGCTGGAAGGAAGCGGTTTCGGCCAGGCCGCAGGCCATTGCAACAGTCATCAGAACCGGCGGCCTGGCCGGGATAAAATCCCGGCGGATCTCAAAACTGCTGAAATTGATAAACGAAGAGCAGGGCCTGGTATCATTGGAGTATCTTAAGAAACTATCCCCTGAACAGGCTTACCACAAATTATTGTCCTATGACGGAGTGGGGCCTAAGACGGCCGCCTGCACCCTGCTGTTCGGGGCCGGGATGCCGGTGTTCCCGGTGGATACCCACGTTTACCGGGTCTGCCAAAGGCTGGGCTGGGCAAGGCCAAAGGAAAGCGCTGAAAGTTTCCAGGAACGGATTGGGGTGATCATACCGCCAGCCCAGGTATTCAATTTGCATGTGAACCTGATTAGCCACGGAAGGCAGACCTGCCAGCCCCGACTGCCGGACTGCAGCCGGTGCTGCCTCAGAGAATATTGCAAACACCTTAAGGACAGCAAACCAAAGAACCTAATGGAGGAAAGGCCATGAACCTGAAATACCAGTCGCTTGCCATCTTGCTTTTTGCCGCCCTTTCTTTATGGGGCTGCCAGGCAAAACCCCCGGATGAATTCAAGAACAAAGCCCAAAAACCCATCAGTGTTAAGGCTGACAGCGCCGTGGCGGTAAAGCCCGACAGCGCCAGGGTCATACCCATTCCTGCGGGCGTGCAGTTCGGTTTTTCCCTGGAATTCCTGGGGGCCGCCCAGCTTGATTTTTACGACGAAAGCGACCGCCACACCGGGCCGGCCACCAAGGAGGAATATCTTCCCATACTGGAAACAATTCTGGCCCAGCCGGGGTTGCACGAACAGGAGAAGGCCAACCTGGAAGCCCAGAAGCAGAGGATCATCCTGACTGGTAGCGCCGCCGAGTTCTTTATAAGCCGGGGTATACCCAATCTACAGTTCAAATCGTCAGCCGAGAAGAAGGAAGCCGGTTTCAAGGGCGGGGATGAAATAACGATGAACATCAGCAAGACCACGGCCGGCAAATTTTCCCTGACACTCAAGGTCTGGAACCACCAGCAGGCCAAGGAAGCGCAATATGCCATAGAGGCGGGCGACGAGCAAAGCGGAGAGATCAGCATTTCCTCCACCATGGACGATTTTACCCTGGATTGGGACGAGAACAACGACGGCCAGCCGGAGCGGACCATCCAGCCGTTCAAACTTGACAGCATGGCCGTGGTCAAGCCCCCGGTTGCTAAACCTGGGAAATAAGGGCCTGGTCATTTTCATGGAACGCCTGATAGCCCACGTGGATATGGACTGCTTTTACGCGGCGGTGGAGGTCCTGGACGATCCGGGACTTTTGGGGAGGCCTGTGATTGTGGGGTCGGACCCCAAAGGAGGAAAGGGACGGGGCGTGGTCTCGGCCTCATCCTACGCGGCCAGGAAGTTTGGGGTGCATTCAGCCATGCCCATCTCCCAGGCCTTCAGGCTTTGCCCTAATGGAGTATTTCTACCGGGCCGGATGGGCCGCTATGTCGAGGTCTCGGACCAGATCATGGAGATACTTTACGGCTTTACCCCCCAGCTGCAGCAGATCTCGGTAGATGAGGCTTTTCTGGATATGACAGGATGCCGGAGGATCTTCGGCGACCCGGAACAAATAGGGAAAAGGATAAAGCAGGCCATCAGGCAGAAGAGCGGCCTAAGCGCCTCGGTGGGGCTGGGCTCCAACAAGCTGATAGCCAAGATCGCCTCCGACCTCAAAAAACCGGACGGCTTGGTAGTGGTGCCACCCGGCGGCGAAGCTGAATTCCTAAGCCCCCTGCCGCTGCGCAAACTATGGGGCATTGGCCCCAAGATCGAGCAAAGGATCAGATCGCGCTTCAAGGCGGAGACCATCGGGCAGCTGGCGGCCATCCCGGAAAGATCTTTGGCCCAAGAGTTTGCGGTGATGGGAGAATATCTGCACCAGAGGGCCAACGGGGTGGATGACGACCCGGTCTGCGACGAGCGCCAGGCCAAATCCATCAGCCGGGAGAACACCTTTGATGAAGACACCGCCGACAAGGAGATATTGCTTTCCACCCTGCTCTACCTGTGCGACGACGCGGCCGGCAGCTTAAGGAACAGCCAGTTTGAAGGAAGGACCATCACCTTAAAACTTCGTTACTCAAACTTTGAGACCCACACCTACGGCCGCACCTATTCCCGGCTGCCGGCGGCGGCAGGAGAGATCTTCAAGGCGGCCAAGGCGCTTTTCTTAGACAACTGGCGCAAAGGCCAAGCAGTCAGGCTTTTGGGAGTGTCGGTCTCTAACTTCGAACAAAAACCGGAGCAGATGGGGCTGTTCACCGGAGATGGCGCCAATGACAGAAAGGCCGAGAAACTGGAAAAGGCGGTGGATGCGGTGCGTAAAAAATTAGGCAAAAGGTCCATCGTCCGTGGCGGTACGATGGAGCGATAAAACCGGTAATACGGACATTGATAGACACTGATTGTTATTTATGTGCCTGGCAGTTAATTGTCGCAAAGTGTCAATCAGTGCCACAAACATACATGGTTCAGTTTTTACATTTATCAAAAACCCTATGCGAGTACTGCACATAGTCACCGCCTTTCCCCGCCACGAGCAGGATGTAATAACCCCCTGGCTGGTGGAGATGCTTAAGAAGCTCAAAGTCCAGGGCGCCGAGGTCGAGGTGTTCACTTCGTCCTACCAGGGACTGAGCGATCAAACATTGTTCGGAATTCCGGTACATCGGTTTCGGTATTTCTTTTCACCCTGGGAGAACCTGACCCACGAAGAGATGGCCATAGACCGCATGACGCGTTCGCCGCTGTACAAAATACTGCCGGGTTTCTATCTCATCGGCGGTCTGATCGGTGCACTCAAACTGTGCCGCAGGAACAAGTACGATGTGATCCACGTCCACTGGCCCATGCCGCACGCCGTGTTCGGCTGGGCGGCCAAGAAGGCCTGCCGGGCTAGGCTGGTGACCACCTTCTACGGCGCCGAGCTGCGCTGGGTGAAGAACTTACTGCCTTTCCTGAAATGGTTCCTGCGCTGGGCCATAAAAATATCCGACCGGGTGGCGGCCATCTCCACCTTCACCGCTTCCGAGGTCAAGAGCATCTCCGATGTTCCGGTGGAAGTGATACCGTACACTGTGGGCTTCCCCACAAATTCAAAATTCAAAATTCAAAATTCAAAATTCGGGGAACCAGTAATCCTGACGGTGGGGCGGATGGTGGAACGCAAAGGGGTGCGGTACCTGATAGAGGCCATGCAGCAGCTGCCGCAGGCCAGGCTGGAAGTGGTGGGAGGCGGCCCACTGCTGGAAGAGCTTCAATCACTGACAAAACATCTGGGAGTGGCGGACCGGGTGCGCTTTGCCGGCAAGATTTCAGAGCAGGAGCTGATAGACCATTACCGCCGGGCCGCGGTCTATGTCCAGCCGGGCATCATAGACGCGCGGGGCGACACCGAGATGCTGGGGGTGGCGCTGTTAGAGGCCATGAATTATCATGTCCCGGTCATAGGCTCTGACCTGGGCGGGATTACCGACATCATCATCCACGAAAAGACCGGCCTGCTGGTGCCGCAGAAGGACCCGCAGGCTTTGGCCCGGGCCATCCAAAGGATACTCAGCGAGAAGGGGCTAGGAACAAAGCTAGCTGATGAAGCCTACCGGCATCTTACCACCAATTTCAGTTGGGATAATATTGTTTCCAGGTGGATGGCGATTTACCGATCATAAGCAATAAGTAATTCATTGTAAACCTTACTAACCACAAAGGGCACACCCATTAAAAGGCACAAGTCAAGAGGAAAATAGTTTCCCAAGGGTAAACGCTCAGCGCAGTTTATCCCGGCACGTTACGCCAGAGACCGAGTTACCGCTCGCGGCAGACGTTCGATGACTACTGGATGCATCTATAGCGGTGTCAGCCGATTCGACTGCACCATACAAAGGGATATATAATATTTATAATGGCCGGCTTTTTTTGGGGGATAGCTTTTCATGCATTGGCACTGTGGTTTATTTTCAGCGGGTTGAGAGTTCATAGACAACTTAAGTAGGTGCGTTGTGCTTGGTCATCGCGAGAAGGCTGGCGGGGCTGACAGATGAAGCGATCCATGTCTAAAGAAAAACACAAACTGATAAAACAACTTTTCAAAGGAAGCGTTATGCGCTTCCTTTTTAGTTTTTCCTCAATAATATGGTTATTCTGCCAAAAAACGGGATAAAATCCAAGATCACAACTAAAACTTCAATATAATCATATAACTATATGTAAAATAATGACATGGTAATAAAATTCTTAAAAGTTATAATATTTTGTAACACAATGCAACTAACATACCTTGATGCCGTTTAAAGGCTTAAAATCTGCCATAAAAATGTTTTAGTTTGTATGATTTTTCCCTTGACAAACGCCTACATATAGTGGCATAATTAGACCCTTTCTACAAAATAGAGGATATCCCCTAATGAAATGTCCATCCTGCGGTTTCCCCAAAGACAAGGTGATAGATTCCCGTCTCTCAAAAGACGGGCAGGCTATCCGGCGCCGCCGTGAATGCCTGCAGTGCCGCCGCCGCTACACTACCTACGAGTACATCGAGTCCTCCCTGATGATAGTGAAAAAAGACGGACGGCGTGAGTCCTTTGACCGCCAGAAGATCATGTCCGGCCTGCGCAAGGCCTGCGAGAAGCGGCCCATCGGCATCGACCTGCTGGAGCGTCTGGTGGACAATATCGAGAACGAGATCCAGGCCCAGGGCGTCAGCGAGGTCCAGGCCCCGCTGATCGGCGAGATGGTGATGAACGCCCTGCAAAAATTAGACGGGGTGGCCTATGTCCGGTTTGCCTCGGTCTACCGCTCGTTCCGGGAGGCCTCCGATTTCGCCGACGCGGCCAAGAGCTTTGCCCAGAAAAACGAATCCAAGAAAACCTAAAGCCCTATTGAGACACTGAAGACACTGCGGGGCACCTATTGTTAGAAAATATCAGTGTAATTCAGTGTCCAATCAATTGCATAGAATCAACTTGTAACCAACTAAGGAGCGCCATGAACCCGCCCGATGCCGAATTGTCCGCCAAAAGCCAGTCGCCCCAGGATTCCGCCGAGATCCCCAGGTTTTTGATGGTGGAGAATGCCAAGGACAAGCCGATAGACTCCGAACCCATAATGCCGTTCAACGTGGTCCAGAAGCGCAGCGGCGAGATCGTCAATTTTGACCGGCGCAAGATCACCGAAGCTATCTTCAAGGCGGCCCAGGCGGTGGGCGGGGCCGACCATCTGCTGGCCGACGCCCTGGCCGAGCAGGTGGAGCTGCTGCTGCATTCGGCCAAGGGCCAGCATCTGCCCAACGTGGAGGAGATCCAGGACGCGGTGGAGAAGATCCTGATCGAGCGGGGCCATGCCAAGACCGCCAAGGCCTTCATCCTGTACCGCGACCAGCGCTCCAAGCTCCGCCGCCAGAATTTCAACATCCGCCAGGTGCAGATGGGCGAAGTGGTGCGGGATTCCGACGCCACCGACCTGGCCCTGTTCATCCAGACCTCCGAGGATAACGTGGCCCAGTGGGACCGGGAGAAGATAGTCAAAGCCCTTAAAAAAGAGGCCGGGGTGGCCGAGGACACAGCCCAGAAGGTGGCGGTGGAAGTGGAACAGCAGATCGTAGACGCCAAGGTCAAGCGGCTGACTTCGTCCTTAGTGCGCGAGTTGGTGGACGCCAAGCTGATAGAATACGGGCTGGAGGAGGCCCGCAAAAGGCATTCTCGGCTGGGCATGCCGCTGTACGATGTGGAGAAGGTTTTAACCGACCGCAATCGCGAGAACGCCAACATCCCTCACAACCCCGAAGCCACCAACATGACCCTGGCCGAGACTATCAACAAGCAGTTCGCCCTGTTCCGGGTCTTTTCCCCCGACGTGGCCGACGCCCACAGCCGGGGCGACATCCATCTGCACGACCTGGGATTCGTCAACCGGCCGTACTGTTCGGGACAAAGCCTGGAATACGTCAAGAAGTTCGGCCTGTCCCTGCCCAACGCGCTGTCCATAGCCAAGCCGGCCAAGCACGCCGACACCCTTTTGGCCCACATGGTGAAAATGTCAGCCGCGCTGCAGGGGCACTTTGCCGGGGCCATCGGCTGGGACGCGGTCAACGTCTTCTTTGCTCCGTTCCTGGTGGGAATGTCCGAGCGGGAGATCTCCCAGCTGGCCCAGATGATGATCTTCGAATACAGCCAGCAGTCGGTGGCCCGGGGCGGCCAGGCCATATTCTCCGACCTCAACATCTACTGGGAGACCCCCAAGCATTTCGAGCACGTGCCGGCCATCGGGCCGGGCGGCGAGTACACCGGCAAGAAATACGGCGATTACTTGAAGGAATCCCAGCGCTTTGCCTGGGCCCTGTTCGAAGTTTACAAGGGCGGCGACGGCACCGGGCGGCCCTTCTTCTTCCCCAAGCCCCAGGCCCATATCACCGAAAAATTCTTTTTAACCCCGGGGCACCAGGAATACCTGGAGCTGATCTGCTCGGTGGCCGCCGACAAGGGCAACACCTATTTCGTATTCGACCGGGGCGAGACCGCCAAGATCTCGGAGTGCTGCCGGCTGGCCTTCAAATTAGACGACCGGGACCTGATGGACGCCAACACCCCCTGGAAGATGCGCTATTCGGCCCTGCAGAACATCACCGTCAACCTGCCCCGGATCGCCTACCTGGCCAAAGGCGACACCAACCAACTCTACAAAAAAATAGACGAGTTCCTGCACTTGGCGGTGAAAGGCCACCAGCAGAAGCGCAAGTTCATAGAGAAACTGATGGCCTTAAAAGACCAGGGGCCTTTATCCCTTTTGGCCATGGAGAAGGACGGCGAGCCTTATCTTCGGATGGGCCGGGTTACCTTCCTGATCGGGATGCTGGGGCTCAACGAAATGGTGCAGCACCACACCGGACAGGAGATGCACGAAAGCGAAGAAGCCTTCAAGTTCGGGCTGAAGATGATAGCCTACATGCATCTTAAAATCAAGGAACTGGCCAAGGAATACGGCATGAAGTTCGTGCTGGAGCAGACCCCGGCCGAGAGCACCGCCTTCCGCTTTGCCAAGTTAGACCTGCAGCAGTTCCCCAAGGACGCCGAGAAGGCGGTCAAGGGCAGCCTCAAGGAGGGCACCGTCTACTATACCAACTCCACCTACTTAAACGTGGCCTGCCAGATGAACCCCATCGACCGGGTGAAGCAAGAGGGCAAGTTCCACGACATGATAGAGGCCGGGGCCTTGACCCATATCTGGCTGGCGGATTCGCATCCCAAGGCCAGCTCCATCGCCAATTTTGTGGTCAAATCCTTTCGCCAGACCCGCAACGCCCAGATCGCCTTCAGCCCTGAGTTCACCGCTTGCAACAGCTGCGGCAAGGTCTACCGGGGACTCAAAGACGAGTGCCCCAACTGCAGCCGGAAGACGTTCGAGGGGATCAGGAGGATCAAGTAGATTGAAGGCAGGAAGCAAAGGCAGGAAGCAAAGGCAGAAAGCAAAGGCAGAAAGCAAAGGCAGAAAACAAAGGCAGAAAGCAAAGGCAGGAAGCAAAGGCAGGAAGCAAAGGCAGAAAATGGAGCCGGTAGACAGTAGCCGGTAGGTTAGGCCGGAACTCAACCCCAACCCTTCTCTTGGGTAAGAGAAGGGAGCAAGGGATGAGTTCTAAAGGCTATAAAGCAGGAGCAGGCGTTGCTGGGCGCGTTCAGCCCGGCGGTAAGCAAACAAGCCTTGGCAGGTTGTAAACAGGCTACCGCAGGTTAAAAGACGAGTGCCCCAACTGCAGCCGGAAGACGTTCGAGGGGATCAGGAGGATCAAGTAGGAACAATAGAAAAATTGTCACCGCGGTGATATAAAATAATTCTGCGAACTAACAATAAATATCTGCCCAGATTAAAGGTGTACTATGTTAACAGAAGTTAAGACGAGAGCGATAGAACTTGATTTTACCGCCCAAAAAGCTTCAGAAGGCCGGGCAGCCATACACGAGTACCCCGCGATGCTGCATTATCTTTTGGTTGATAATTTACTTTCGCTTTATGCGCCCAAAGATAGTACAGTTTACGATCCCTTTTGCGGCAGCGGCGTTACGATTATTGAAACTCTTAAAACTTCTAGGAAAGTAATTGGTACTGATTTAAACCCATTGGCACTTTTAATAGCCGAAGCCAGGACGCTTAATCTGTATCAGGAAAAAGTTGCAAGTAACCTAAAAAAAATAAAAAACGATTGGGGCAGTAATACTGCCGATGTGCCGGAAATAACGAATATAGAATATTGGTTTAACCCTGACGTAATAGAAGGGCTAGGAAAAATTAGAAAAAGTTTACGGGCAATAGACGATAAAACTTATGGGTTATTTTTCAAAACTGTTTTTTCGCAAACAGTCAGAAATGTTTCAAATAATAAAAAGGGCGAGTTCAAACGCAATCGCATTAACAAAGAAAAATTAGATATATATAGGCCAAGGGTATGGGAAACCTTTGAACGAATAGCTTTAAAATACAGTCAAATTCTGACTGATCCCCTACTTTACAGGGATTTTAAACTGTTTAGACATGATGCAAGGCAACCCCTACCTTTCAACGACAAGGTTGATATTGTGATTACTTCGCCGCCATACGGCGATTCAAAAACCACGGTTGCTTACGGCCAATTTTCCAGTTTTAGCATGGAATGGATTAAAGGTTTGAATCCTTATGGCGACGGCGATTTAACGTTAGATGGCAGGTTGCTTGGCGGCAAAAAGGGCATTTTTGGCGCAACACCTTCGGTATCCTTGAAGCAAACGCTGAATAAGATACAGGATGAAAATCGCAAGGAAGAGGTAAACATCTTTTTTTCGGATCTTTTTTTATCCTGCAATAATATTATAAAGTGTCTTTCCGACCACCCTACGGTTTGCCTCGTGGTCGGCAACAGAACCGTCAACGGAATAACAATTCCAATGGACGAAATTGTAAAGGAATTTTTTGAACATTTTGGTTTAAAGCATTTAAAAACATTAGTAAGAAAAATTAATAACAAGCGGATGCCCGCTTTGAATTCGCCATCAAACGTTAAGGGCTATTTATCACCAACAATGACGGCCGAATATATAGTTATAATGAAAGGATGAGATGACTTTACAAGAAATTACAAGAAGACTTATTACTTTGAATGAACGAGGCTTTATCTCGTCATTGCGGAAGGGATCAACTGGTGTCGGACATACTTTTGAACATGAAATGGGTTTACAAGAAACCAACATACCGGTGCCTGATATTGGGGGTAGAGTAGAAATAAAAACAACGAGAAGAGAATCCAAATCGTTAATTACTTTGTTTTGCTTTAATAGGGGCGTTTGGCAAATAACGCCACGCCAATTAATTGAAAGATATGGTTATTTAGATGAAAAAGGCAGGAGAGCGTTAAAAAATACAATTTTTTTAGGCGGTGAAAGTTCACAAGGCTTAAATCTGCGCACAAATGAAAACAATACCATTAGCCTTGTTGATAGAAGCGGCAATATATTGGCAATCTGGGATGTATTTATTTTAGTCGGGAAGCTAATGACAAAATTAACCAGGGTGCTTTTTGTTATTGCCGATAGAAGATACAATGAAGGACATGAAGAATTTCATTATAATGAAGCGATGATTTTAACAGAACCGCAGCATAGGAACTTTATTGAAGCTTTCAATGCCGGAATAGTGGGAATAGATTTAAGAATGCATTTAAAGGAAAATGGTGCGGTTAGAAATCGAGGCACAGCTTTTAGGATCAGGGAAATAGACATGATAAACTTGTATTCAAATGTGAGAAAGCTTGAAATTTAAAAACAGCCGATAAATTTTGCGGCAATTAAACAATTTTACACTCTCTAAATAAGCCCTGGCGATGAGCAAACAAGCCTTGACAGGTTATAAACAGGCTTCCGCGGGTTCTGAACTGACACCCGCAGAGTTTGAATAAGCATCCGAAAGTTCTGAACTGACATCCGCAGGGTTTAAATAGGCTTCCGTGGGTTCTGAACAGTCTACCGGAAAGTTTGAACAGCCTACCGGAGAGTTTGAATAGCCTACCGGAGAGTTTGAACTGGCATCCGCGGGTTGTAAATAAGCCTTCGTAACACGTAATGGCCGAATTTATCGGCCCCAACAGTAAGGACACGGCACGCCGTGTCCCAACAGGATATAAAGCCTTAAAAACTAAAGTAAGGACATGGCACGCCATGTCCCGACAATACAGTAAGAGCCGATCTGTCGGCCCCAACAGGTATAAAGACTCAATAACCAACGTAATGGCCGATTTATCGGCCCCAACCAAAGGAGATGGAAAACATGGAACTGCAGGAACTGAAGGACAAGCTGACCTCGGAGAAACAGTCCTACGAATTCAACGAAGAGGACGGCGGGGTCTACATCCGCAACAAACGCTACGACACCAAGATCCACGCTACTTACGATGCCATCGCCAAACACGAATGGAACACCATCAAGGCCCAGTCCGTGGGCGGCCGCGACGTCAACCACATCACCCGGGTAACCGGCTACTTTACCATCGTGGAAGGATGGAACAAGGGCAAGATCGGGGAACTGCGGGACCGGTATAAGTCGCAGGTGAAGTAGGGACTGGAAGTTGTCATTCTGAGCAGGGCATCGTGCTTGGCAGGTCGAAGAATCCACTTTTAACTGAAGGGATCCTTCGGTTTGTAAAGCAAGCAAGGCTTCTCAGAGCCTGCACTGAGATTGGCTATTATTTTGCACCGAAGTGATGACACCGTCAAAAGTATGAAACTATTAAGAGGGTAATAATGCAAATAAAAGTATTCGGGCGGCCCAGCTGCCAGGTCTGCAAACAGGCCATCGAAAAAGTAGGCTATTTTTTGGACAAATGGAAATACACGGAACAGGTGCCGGTCAACTATTTCGACATGGATACGCTGGACGGCCTGACCGAGGGAGCCTTTTACGAGGTTTCCGACATTCCCACGGTGGTGCTGGAATATAAGAAAGAGGAGTTGGACCGCTGGGTCAAGCGGCCGCCGCTTTCCAAAGAGCTCAAGCCCCATCTGGACAAGGCCTTTAAAGGTGAGGCCGGCCCGGACGAGGAAGACTGATTACGGTTGTGATGCAATAGGGACTACAATTGGTACACAATTGTTTGGCCAATAGTATCACCACCGTATAACCACTGTATGGACTATTGCCGGACATGCATTAATGCTTCGTAAGGTAAGATGGAAATAAAAGGTTTCATAGAGACATCGCTGATTGACTGGGACGGCAGGCTGGTCTCAGTCTTTTTTTTGCCCGGCTGCAATTTTCGCTGTCCCTTTTGTCACAACCACCGGTTGTGGAAGGAGCCGCAGAAGATCGCGACCGTTCCCTGGCAGAGGGTCAGCGATTTCCTTAAAGGCAAGAAAGGCTGGATCGACGGAGCGGTGATCACCGGAGGCGAGCCCACCGTCCATGACGACCTGCCCCAGTTCATCCAATCCATCCGGGAGCTGGGTCTTCTGATAAAACTGGACACCAACGGCGCCAATCCCGAAATGCTGCAATTGCTGTTGGACAAGAAATTAGTGGACTATGTGGCCATGGACCTGAAGGCTACCCTGGATCCGATATACAGCCAGGCGGCCGGGACCAAGGTCAACCTGGACGACATCAGACGCTCGATAAAAATACTGATGACCGGCAAAACGGATTACGAATTCCGCACGACTTTAGTGCCCGTGTTTCACAGATTAGAGAACGTCAAACAGATGGGCAAAAGCATCAAGGGGGCCCAAAAGTGGGCGCTGCAGCAGTTCGTGCCCCAAAACTCGGAGCAGGAGACGCTCAGGAACATCTGGCCCTATGCCGAGGAGTACCTGGTGAAAATGCAGCAGGAGGGAAGCAAATGGGTGGAAAGCTGCATTTTGCGGGGGATAAGCGAGATCGCCGCCGAACAGTTCTAATTTCCTTCCTCCGCTTTCTCTTTGAAGAGAAAGCTTCAAAGTCCTCCACGGGCGGATCCGCTCGTGCCAAAGGCAGACCAGCCTATATGGTTTTACTTGCCCACGGCCCCGCTGTAAGCGGAGCCTCGCCGTCCTCCTTCGTTCCCACTACGGGGGGCAGGTCGGCGGGGCGTGGTGGTGGCCGGCTATAGGGACATACTTACGGTGGCGGAAGAACTTTCGCTCAGCGCTGCTTTGAAGTCATAATATCCAGCTGCCTGAATTTATTGACCCGAAAATAAGGCATAATACTGGCAACAAATTCTTTACCTGACTTTCAGTCGGCTAAAACGGCAGCCTTTGCTAGGCAAGCACCGCTGAAAGCGAACCTGGGACCACTTCCTGCCTGACGACATCCATCCCCAGTACGGGAAGGGAGTGAGGCTATGTTTGTCGCCCCGCCTTTAAGCGAAGCGGCTATACTTCAGCCCCGATAAAGCCCCGCCTTGGCGGGGCCGGGGCGTATGCCTTGCTTTCCGCGCAGCTGGGCTTCGGCGTGAGCTCAGCCGAACGGCGGTAAAGACTTCTTGGCATACTTTATTAGTCATAAGAAAGTATGATAAAGAAAATAGCAGAGCGTCTTTCGGATAAAACTTTGAACCAGTACATCAAAATAAAAGCCGCCCCTTTGACGGGGGCAGCTTTCTTGTCGCCGGTTTATAGGTCTAACCCTTGTTGAAGATGATGGCGCTGGTGGAGAACTCCGGATCCATCTGGTGCGATTCGCTTAAAGCCACTTTTATCCTTTTTGGTTTCAGCACTGAAAATATCTTTTCCTGCTGGGAAAGTTTTGGCCAGACCGGGTAGCCGGGGCTGAGTCTGATAGTATTTTTCCATCCCGCCAGTTTGTTTACTTTGGCGTTGCTCCATTTGGCCAGGGCCTCGGTCAGCTCGGCGGCCAGGCCGTGCAGCAAAAATTCCTTCTGCACTTTTCCGTCTTGGTTGAACTTGCGGCAGCGCTTGCTGACTTTTTTGCCCAGGGTCACTAACTGCAGGACCACGGTCAGTTCTTCTTGGGAACCGGAAGGCCAGCTGTCGCGGATCTTGTCCGAAAAAGTTAAAGTCATCCATTCCTTCTTGGACTTGGGCTTTAAAATTACCAGCTGCGAACCCTTCCATCTGGCCCGGTAAAACCCGTAAACGGTCTTGGGTCTAAGTATGTCCTTTTTAATGGCCATCTCCCAAAGCTCGTTGAAGGCGGTCTCGGCTGAACTTGTCTGCCGTTCGGCCTTAGTTTTGTCTGCTTTCCCCGAGACCATCTGCCAGCGCGACTGGTACAAGGCCCGGCGGTTCAGATGATCCAGCAGAAGGTGGAGGGGGATTTTTTTCTCTATCTTGCTTCCCTCAAAGGGGAGTTTTTGTTTGGCCGGCCTCTTAACCGACAGTTCTCGGGGGCGTTTGAAGGGGGCTTCTTTGCCGGGTGAAGCAGGTTTAAAAGGTTTAGTAGGTTGAAGAGGTATTTTGAGAGTCAGCTTGTTGTTTTCCACAGGCTGCGGGATAGCCTCTGTCTCCGAGGGTTTGGCCGGGGTGGTAAGCTGCTGCATCACTTTAAACCCGTCCATAGCGTCCTTGGCGTAATGGACCGCCGGGTAAAGCGGGCGCATGGTCTTTTCCAGGTAATCGGAGCTCAAAGCCGCGCCGCCGCAGATCACTGGCAGGCTTAAGCCCTGGGCCTTGAAAACCTCAAGATACTCGGTCATGGCCTTGACCGATTCCACCAGCAGGCCGGAAAGCCCCACGGCGGTGGGTTGATGCTCCTTGACGGCATTGATGATCTGCTCGGCGCTCTGCTTGACTCCCAGGTTGATCACCTTGAAGCCGTTGGCCTCCAGGATCATGGCCACTAAGTTCTTGCCGATGTCGTGGATGTCGCCCCGGACCGTGGCCAGCACTATGGAACCGCGGGCTTCGTTCTTCTTTTTCCCCAGCATTGGTTTCAGGAAATCCGAGGCGCTGCGCATCACCTCGGCCGAGCGCAGCACAAAGGGCAGCTGCAGCTTGCCCTGGCCGAACAATTTTCCTACCTTATCCATGGCCGGGAGCAGGTCTTCCCGGATGATGTAAAGGGGAGTCTCTTCCTTCAGCAGGGCCTTCAGGGTCTGCTCCAATCCCTGGCTGTCGCCCGACAGCACGTGCTGTTCCAGCCGCTGGGCCGGGGGCACAAAATTCTGGTGAGCCACGCTTTCCTCCCCGATCTTGTGATGGGAGAAGAAGGCCAGCAAAGACTCCAAAGGCGGCTTGGACCCGGACTGCCGGTTTAGTAGCAGGTCGTCGCAGAGCTTTACCAGCTGGGGCGGGATCAGGTGCAGGGGCATGATGCGCCCGGCGTGCATGATGGCGGCGTCCAGGCCCTTTTCAATGGCCCGGCGCAGGAAAACAGAATTCAAGGACTTGCGGGCCTGGGGCGACAGACCGTAGGAGACGTTGCTTATTCCCAGGATGGTGTGGGAACTGGGGAATAGGGATTTAATCTTTGTGATGGCGTCTAAAGTCTCTTTGGCAGAGGGTTTTAATGATTCGTCCCCGGAACCCAGGCTGAAGGTCAGAAAGTCGAACAGCAGGTCCTGCTCGGACAATCCGCATTCAATGGCCATCTGGTAAAGGCGCTGGGCGGCGGCAATCTTCCGGTCCGCGGTGGAAGCCATGCCCTGCTCGTCTATGGTCAGGCAGACTACCGCCGCGCCGTACTGCCGGCAAAGCTCGAATGTCTCCCTGGCCCTTTTCCCCCCGTCCTCCAGATTGACCGAGTTGACGAGACAGCGCCCGGCCAGTCGCTTCAAGGCTTCCTCCACCGCTTGAGGGCTGGTGGAGTCTATCATCACTGGGAGCTGCAGCCGGGTGTTGAGCCTGGAACAAAAGACCTGGTAGTCCAAAACCTCCGGCCGCCCGGCCGCCGCCAATGAAAGATCTATGGCATGGGACTGCTCGGCCTGCTGTTCCAGGGCCGCTTTCATCATGCCTTCGTAGTCGTCCTTCTGCAGGCATTCCCTAAAAAGTTTGCTGCCCGTCACATTGGTCCGTTCACCGATGATCAGCGGCTTGGGC
This sequence comes from candidate division TA06 bacterium, assembly GCA_016208585.1. Classification (NCBI taxonomy): domain Bacteria; species candidate division TA06 bacterium. The sequence continues at coordinate 36,177 of JACQXR010000111.1, forward strand.
TCGGTCTTTATATCCTGGGCCTGATAGAGCGAGGAAATGCGGGCCGTTCTTGTTTCCAAGGGCTTCCGGGCCGGGATATCTTTTAAGGCCAAGGCCAGTTCCCGGATATGCCCGGGGGTGGTGCCGCAGCAGCCGCCGGCGATGTTCAATCCCACCGCAGAGGCGAAGTTTTTCATCTGCCCGGCAAAATCTTTGGGTGCCAGGTCGTAAACTGTCCGGCCGTCAACCAATTTGGGCAGGCCGGCGTTGGGCATCAAAAATAAAAGTTTTGATGAATGCCGGGCCAGGTAGTAGACCGCCTCAGTCAGCCCTTTAGGCCCCAGGCTGCAGTTGATCCCGATGGCGGCCAGGGGCAAGGGTTCCAGCGCGGCCAGCGCCGCTGCGATGTCGCTGCCCAAAAGGATCCGGCCGCTCTGGTTGATGGTCACCGAGCCGATGATGGGCCGGAACTGATCTTGTTCTTTGAGCGTCCGGTCAATCGCTATTACCGCAGCCTTGAGTTGGAGCAGGTCCTGGCAGGTCTCCACTATAAAGCAGTCGGCTCCGCCAGCCAGCAACCCCTGGGCCTGGGGCAAATAACTCTGCACTAATTCGTCGAATGATATCTGTCCCAGACCGGGCAGGCGGGAGCCAGGCCCCAGGGAGCCGGCCACGCACCTGGGATCATCTGATTTTGAGAATTCACCGGCCGCCTGCTTAGCCAACTGGGCCGCTTCCCGGTTCAACTCAAAACATTTTTCGGCCAGACCGTGTTCGGCCAGGATGTGCCGGGCCCCGCCGAAACTGTCGGTCTCGATGATCTGGGCGCCGGCCGCCAGATAATCTTTATGGATATTTAAGATGACCTCGGGCCGGGAGAGACATAAAAACTCATGGCAGCCTGGATGGCCGCCGTAATCCTCGTCCTTTAAGCCGACCGCAAAAAGCTGGCTGCCCATGCCGCCGTCCATTATCAGGATCCTTTGGCGGGAGTTTTCCAGAAAGCCTTCCGGGTTCTGTTTCATATTATCCCTTTTTGTTTCAGATTGGAAAGCACTCCGGCCACGGCCTGGCCCTTGCCCATGGTGTAAAAATGGAGGCAGGGGACCTTCTGTTCATACAACCCGGCGCAGAGCCCAGTGGCAAAATCCACTCCGGCCCAGCGGGCCGAGGCCGGATCAGGCGCGCTCAATATCCGCTCCACCAAGCCTTGAGGCAGGTTGACGTGGAAGTCGCGGGGGATGGCGGTCAGCTGGCGGGGGCTGGCGATGACCTTGACGCCGGGGATCACCGGAACGTTGATGCCCTCGGCCCGCACCCGGTCCAGGTAGTTCTTGAATATTTCGGCCGAGAAAACCATCTGGGTGATGATGTAAGAGGCGCCGCGGGCGATCTTCTCCTTCAAATGCCTGATGTCCTCGTCCAGATTGGGGGCCTCGTAATGTTTTTCGGGGTAGCCGGCCACCCCAATGCAGAAGTTGGTGGGGTCGGCCACGTCCAGCTCTTCCAGGTATTTTCCCTTATTAAGATTGGCTACCTGCTCCACTAATTCCGAGGCGTAGCGGTGGCCGTCTTTCTCCGGCTCAAACTCGCCGATGCCCGGCGGGGGATCGCCCCGCAGCGCAAACAGGTTGGTGAAGCCCAAATAATGGAAGTCTATCAGCGCGTCCTCGGTCTCGTATTTGTTGAACCCGCCGCAGATCAGGTGGGGCACGGTCTCGATCTGGTACTTGTTGGCCAGGGCCGCGCAGATGCCCACGGTGCCAGGCTTCTTGCGGCGGGGGATCTTTTTGATGACCTCGTCCACTTCCTCGTAGACGATGCTCTGCTGGTGGTAGGTGACATTGATGAACGAGGGGTTGTAGGGCTTGAGCAGATCCACCGCTTGGTAGATGCTCTGGATGCTGTGGCCTTTTTCGGGCGGGGTGATCTCCAGGGAAACCAGGGTCTTTTTGCGGTTCTGCAGGTATTCGGTGATGTGCATTGTTATTTGATAAGCTCTCAAGTGGTTTAGGGGGATTACCTTTATAAGGAAGGCAGGAATACAGGAAGGATAGTTGAATTTGTGCTACGAATTATAAAATCGTGCTACGGTCTATGCGGAAATAAAAGGCAAGTTACTTGCTATTGTCAAACCGATGGATTGGTCCATGCCAACCGCCGCAACCATTAGACAAGTCTTCAAAATTACCTTGTGTGTAGTCTGAAATAATTTTACGCCAAAATGCCTGGGCCGGTTTGTTTTCTTTGCCCACGGCTATTTCCCAAGTGCCGTGAAACTTATCTAACAGACAAAACGCGGCTTGTTTACTTATTCCGGTAAGACGATATTTTTTCAAAATAAAGAATTCAGCCATGCTGTAATCTACATGTTTCCCCGAATTGCTATGCTGGTTAATTAATGCAAAACCAGCCAAGTTCTCGTTAACTTTAAAAAGAAACGGAAAGCGTCCTTTTTCTATCCAGTAGTGATCCAGGTAATTGTAATTAAACAAACCGTGGGCGTCTAAAGGGATAGGCTCATATTCCGTTAAATCATACAAATACAATTGCATTAAATTCCGAATGATTGGTTTGTCGGAAAGAGAAGCTTCAACTATGTCAACTTGCATAAGGAATTCCCTATGTAAATGTTTTGTCCCGTTTTGGAGAGAAAAAAAATAATGAAAACTGAAACAGCCCAGAAAAGGCTCCGCCGTATAATTCTTAATGATATAATATAGCTTTCGGCTATGTCAAGCATAAAATGAGCTTTGGGTGGGCTTTTTGGGGTTAAATTGGGGGTAATGCGGCAATTTCCGATTATTTACAGGTTTTGTATGATTTTTTAATTGTAAAATTTTAATTGTTAAAACATCTTGACATTTATGCTGTAAATATTATATAATTAACATTTCAGTCTTTTACAAAAATTTTTGACAAAATATTTCCGTTTTCGTCGCGGCGATGAAAACCGGACGGGGGTGTTTTTGTCTTTAAAAATTACCTTATAGGGCAAGGAGAATTAATGCCAACCATCAGCCAACTGATCCGCAGCGGGCGCAATTCCAAACGCAAGAAGACCAAGGCCCCGGCCTTGAATTCCTGCCCCCAGCGCAAGGGCGTGTGCCTCCGGGTCTACACCACCACCCCTAAAAAGCCCAACTCGGCTTTGCGCAAGGTGGCCAAGGTTCGCCTGACCAACGGATTCGAGATCCTGTCCTACATCCCGGGCGAGGGGCACAACCTGCAGGAGCACTCCATCGTCATGGTGCGGGGCGGCCGCGTCAAGGACCTGCCCGGCGTGCGCTATCACATCGTGCGCGGCACCCTGGATACCTCCGGGGTGGAGGGCCGCAAGAAGAGCCGCTCGCTGTACGGCGCCAAACGGGTCAAGGCCGGCGCCAAGAAGTAACCTGCCTCAGCCACAGAGACACCCTTCAATTCATCAGGATAAACTCCGGCACAGAGGTGCTTCCAAATGCGAATCGTGAATTGTAAATCGTGAAATGTGGCTCCCCGGTAAAAAATCCAAATAGAAATCAGAATATTAGGAACTGATATAAAATGCCAAGAAGAAAAAGAGTCATCAAACGCGAGGTCCTGCCGGATCCCAAATACCACGATACCATGGTCACCATCTTCATCAACAACATCATGAAGTGCGGGAAGAAGAGCGTGGCCGAGAAGATCTTCTACCAGGCGGTGGAGCTGGTGGAACAGAAGCTGAAGCTTCCGGGGATCGACGTCTTCAAGCAGGCCCTGAACAACATCAAGCCGGTGCTGGAGGTCAAGCCTCGCCGGGTGGGCGGCGCCACCTACCAGGTGCCGATTGAGGTCAAGCCCGAACGGCGCACCGCCCTGGCCATCCGCTGGATGATCGCCGCGGCCAAGGCCCGCTCCGAAAAGACCATGCGCGATCGCCTGGCCGGGGAGATCATGTCGGCCAACAAGAACGAGGGCGGGGCCGTCAAAAAGAAGGAAGACACCCACAAGATGGCCGAGGCCAACAAGGCTTTCAGCCACTACCGGTTCTAAAGCCCGACCTGTACCGAGACTGCACCAGGGATTTTTAACGGACACTGACTGCGACAGGCTCAGTCGAACGAATTACACTGACATTGCTTTGACATTGGCTTCACCCCAAGTTTATTACCAATAACAAAACGTTATAAAATCATTTCCCGCAGTGTTTGTTCGCTTACGCTTCTTGCTTGCCTTCCCTTGGGGGCCATAGCTTTAGCGAAGGTATCAGTGTCTAAAAAGTACCGGATCCCGTTCGGATGAAAAAAGATTTTTGACTTTTAAAAAAATTAAGATTTGTAAAATGAGAAACCTGACGCCATTTGTAATTCCCGACGAAAAAAGATAACTTTCAGCCCGCCGCCTTCCTTCAGGCGTTGGTTGAAGGGATGGCGGACGGTTAAAGGCAGAAAGTAAAGTTGGAATACAGATGACCCAGGCTTCTTCGTTAAATAAGACCAGGAACATCGGCATCATGGCCCATATCGATGCCGGTAAGACCACCACCACCGAGAGGATCCTGTTCTACACCGGCAAGGTGCACCGGATCGGCGAGGTCCACGACGGCGCCGCCACCATGGATTGGATGGAGCAGGAGAAGGAACGCGGCATCACCATCACTTCGGCCGCCACCACCTGCGCCTGGAACGGGCACCGCATCAACATCATCGACACCCCGGGCCACGTGGACTTTACGGTGGAAGTGGAACGCTCTTTAAGGATTTTAGACGGGGCCGTGACCCTGTTCTGCGCGGTAGGCGGCGTGGAGCCGCAGTCGGAGACGGTCTGGCGCCAGGCCGACCGCTATCATATTCCCCGGATCGCTTTCATCAATAAAATGGACCGGGTGGGAGCCGATTTTGACGACGCGGTGGGGATGATGCGGGAACGGCTGGCCGCCAAGGCGGTGCCCATCCAGATGCCTTTAGGCAGCGGCGAGACTTTTTGCGGCGCGGTGGACCTGGTCAAAATGCAGGCGGTGAGCTACAGTGGCGTCGAGGGCGAAGAGCCAAAACCTGGCCCCATCCCCGAAGAACATCAGGCCCAGGCCCGGGCCGCCCATAATTTCCTGGTGGAACAGGTGGCCGAGTACAACGAAGAGGCGCTCAACCTGTATGTAGACGGGAAGCCCATCCCGGCACAGCTCCTGATGAAGGCCATCCGCCGGGGGACCCTGGACATAAAAATTTTCCCGGTGCTGTGCGGGTCGGCCTTCAAGAACAAAGGGGTGCAGCCTCTTTTAGACGCGGTAGTGGATTACCTGCCGGCCCCCACCGACCTGCCTCCGATCTCCGGACTGAATCCGGACACCGGCCAGCGCGAAGAACGTCACGACGACTCGACCGAACCCCTGGCGGCGCTGGTCTTCAAGATTGCCGCCGATCCCTACGTGGGAAAGATTTCATATATCCGCATTTACTCCGGCGCCATCGAAGCCGGCCAGGCGGTGTATAACAGCAACCTCGGCAAGCACGAGCGGATCAGCCGCCTGCTTTTAATGCATGCCAACAAACGGGAGGACGTGGACAAATTAGAGGCCGGAGACATCGCGGCCGCGGTGGGTTTGAGGGACAGCAAGACCGGCCACACCCTGTGCGAAAAAAAACATCCCATCATTTTGGAATCAATGAAATTTCCCGATCCGGTGATTTCGGTGGCCCTGGAGCCCAAGTCCAAAGCCGATGAAGATAAATTAGGCAACGCTCTTTCAAAATTATCCGAGGAAGACCCCACCTTCAAGGTCAAGACCGATGAGGAGACCGGACAGACCATCATCTCCGGCATGGGCGAGCTGCACCTGGAGATCATCGTAGACCGGATGCTGCGGGAATTTTCGGTGCAGGCCAACGTGGGCAAGCCCCAGGTCAGCTACCGCGAGACCGTCCGCAAAAAGGCCAAGGCCGTGGGCAAGTTCATCCGCCAGAGCGGCGGCCGGGGGCAGTACGGGCACGTGGAGATTATACTGGAACCCCAACAGCCGGGCCTGGGTTTCGAATTTTCCAACGATATCATCGGCGGCGCCATCCCCAAAGAATACATCAACTCGGTGGAGAAGGGGGTCAAGGAAGCCCTGGAGGCCGGGATCCTGGCCGGGTATCCGGTGGTGGACGTCAAAGTATCGCTGATAGACGGCTCCTATCACGAAGTGGACTCCTCGGACATCGCCTTCAAGGCCGCCGGCTCGCTAGCCGTCAACGAGGCCCTGCGCAAGGCCGGCTCGGTGCTTCTGGAGCCGGTGATGAGCGTGGAAGTAGTGGTCCCGGAACTCTACATGGGCGAGGTGATCGGCGACATCAACGCCCGGCGGGGCAAGATACTGGGATTAGTAAAGCGCAAGGACGCCCAGGTGATCGCCTCGATGGTCCCGCTGTCCGATATGTTCGAGTATGCCACTAGGCTTAGATCCTTGACCCAGGGTCGGGCCATCTATACCATGCAGTTCCATCATTACGAAGAAGTTCCCCGCTCAATTTCCGAAGAGATCATGGCTAAAAGCGGCGGGAAATAAAACCCCGGCACGATAATCATAACCCAAGATTTCAAAATCCCAAATATAGGAGAAACCATCATGGCCAAGCAGAAATTCGAGCGAACCAAGCCGCATGTCAATATCGGGACGATCGGGCATGTGGACCACGGCAAGACGACCCTGACCAGCGCCATCACCAAATATTTGTCGGAACAGGGGCTGGCC
>JACQXR010000112.1 GCA_016208585.1 candidate division TA06 bacterium
CTTTTGCTCCGGCGGTGATCACGACAGGCCAATAGTAGCCGTTTATAACAACCTTTTCCACAAGTAAGCCAATTTACTGATATTTTCAATCCCAACTTGCCTTTTATCCTACTTCCCATCACTATTATGACACAGTCTGTATTTCGGGGAGGGATTTTTTTATGAGAATTGATATTATTGCGACAAGCTTTTTGATAAAGACCTCTTTTAAGCAATCTGAGTCGTTGAAAAGCAAACAGCCCCTTCCCGATTTAACGGGAAGGGGCTGAACCTGAGTGCTGGTGCCGAGGGTCGGAGTCGAACCGACACGATCTGATAGATCGAGGGATTTTAAGTCCCTTGCGTCTGCCAGTTCCGCCACCCCGGCATTAAAAAATCTTACGAGCAAAGCGAGTTAGAGTTTCTTATGCCCCGATGCCTTTTATAACGCATACATATCGGGGCTATGACCTTATATTAACTGGAGGCGGCTAGCGGGTTCGAACCGCTGAATAACGGTTTTGCAGACCGTCGCCTTACCACTTGGCTAAGCCGCCTGGCTTTTATCTTTGTATGCCTGTCCTGAGGGTGGCTCCTTGCCTTGCCGTCGAAGAGCCGCCCTAAGCACAAAGGCAATTTTATCAGTTTTTGGGATATAAGTCAAGAAAATCAAGTTGGAAGCGCCGATTGAAAATGCTATTATTTGCTTGACAGGGATGCCGATTTGAAATATACTTGAACAGTAATTTAAAAAACCATAAACGACGGGAGGTCAAAGCCATGAAGCAGATCACACAAATCATTCTGCCGGCGCTGGTCTTGGCGGCAGCGGTCGCAGCCGGTCAGAATGATCGGGAGATAAGCCTGACTGTTTACAACAACAACCTGGGATTGGTGAGCGAGGTCCGGCAGCTCAGCCTAAAGAAAGGTGCCTCCGAGGTAAGAATCACAGACGTCCCTTCACAGATCGACCCCACCTCGGTCTTTTTCCAGTCTCTTTCCGATCCCGACAAGTTTACAGTGCTGGAGCAGAATTACCAGTACGACCTGGTGAGCTCCGCCAAACTGCTGGAAAGGTACCTAGACCAGAATATCAAGGCTTTTGGATCCGGGGGGAAGGTCTACGAAGGGACGCTTCTATCCTACGACGGATCCAATATCGTATTGAGCACCGGCGGCAGCATCACCACCCTGCGGCTGACCGATAATCTGCAGAATTTTGAATTTCCCAGCCTTCCCCAGGGGCTGATTACCAGACCCACCCTGCTGTGGCTGGTGGACAATCAGGGCCCGGCCTCCCAAAAATGCCGGATATCATATCTGACCGCAGGAATATCCTGGCACGCCGAATATGTGGCAGTGCTGGCTGCCGATGAGAAAACAGTGGACCTGGGAGCCTGGGTTTCGTTGGAGAACAACTCCGGAACAGGTTTTCAGCAGGCCCGGCTGAAATTAGTGGCCGGAGAGGTCAACCGGGCCCAGGCGCCGCAGCGCCGCTATGCTGCGGCCAAGGCCGACTTTCAGGCGGCGCCTGCCCAGTTTGAAGAGGAGAGCTTTTTTGAATACCATCTGTACACCCTGCAGCGCAAAGCCACCGTGGCCAACAACGAGGTAAAGCAGATATCCCTTTTCCCCAACACCAGGGCCGATTGCAAAAAACTTTTCATCTACGACGGTGCCAGCAGCGGCAAAAAAGTCACGGTCCAGTTGGAGTTCAGAAACGAAAAAGCCTCCGGGCTGGGGATGCCGCTGCCGGCCGGAAAGATCAGGGTCTATAAGAAGGATGACGGCCAAAGTCAGCAGTTCATAGGCGAGGACCGGATCGACCACACCCCCAAGGACGAGAAGGTGCGGATCACTTTGGGCAGTGCTTTCGATATAGTAGGAGAGCGGACTCCCAAGGAATACAAGCGGATCAACGACAAGACCCAGGAACAGACGGTGGAGGTAAAACTGCGGAACCATAAGAATGAGGGGGTTGAGGTCACGGTGGTGGAACACCTTTCCGGGGACTGGGAGATAAAGTCCAAGACCCACGAGTTCAAAAAGCGGGATGCCCAGGCCGTGGAATTTAAAGTCCCAGTGGCCAGGGACGGGGAGACCGTGCTTAGTTATACCGTCCGCTATAAATGGTGAAATGACTGTCCCACTCATTCAGGAAGAAAGTACCAAAGGGTAATGGAACGCTGATTTTCGCCCCGACCATAGGAAAATCCTTCCGCAGTGTAGGAATGCCCGTCCGTAGCATAGGAAAACCCGCCCGTACTGTAGAAATGCCAGCCCCGAGGGTAGGAATGTCTGCCCGCAGTATAGGCAAACCCGCCAACAGCATAGAAATGATGACCCGCACTTTAGCAGATTAAAGGGAAAGACGATGTCATTTGATTACGAAGAGACAACCGCCCAGGAAAATCTCGAAGGGTCTTAATAAACAAAGAGCCGCAGTTGTGCATATAGCATAGCTGCGGTTTTTTTGTCAACCGTATTAGCGAGGGTTAAGAAATAGAAAACGCCTATCAACCGCCAGTAGCCGAGTTGCCGGCTGTTTCGATATGCCCCGCCGTCGGCTGAGTGGCTGGCATTTCGATACGTTTTTTATGCTTGCGCTGAGCATGTCGAAGCGCTACTTGGGCTGAGTTAATCGAAGCCCTCAATGTCCAGCTGTACTTGGGCTGAGCGATGCACTGAGCAAGGCCGAAGTGTTTATCGAAGCATCGAAGCCAGGCGGGGCCCTCAACAACCGGCAGTACTTGCGCTGAGCGATGCACTGAGCAAGGCCGAAGCGTGTATCGAAGCATCGAGGCCAGGCAGGCGCTGAAGACGCCGAAATATCAATATTCCGCGATTCCGTGGTTCATGTCTTGTAATAACTGCAATAAACAGCGATAACCATTTAGGGAGGTATGCCATGTTAGCCCTGCGAATGCGCCAGAAAGAGGCCGAGTTCTATTTCGTCAGCTACCCGGCCGAGGACCTGCTGGCCAAGGTCAGATTCATGTCCCGGTTCTACGGGGAGCGCGGGGAGCAGGTGGGCGGCGAGGGCGGCGGGGAGGAGGGGGCCGAGGAGTTCTTCGCCCAGATCGAGCGGAGCTCCGGGGCCTTCCAGCGGGATCTCAACCGCCGCAAGGTGCGTCAGATCCGCGAGTTCTTCCGCAACGAGTCGGACCAGCCGGTGATCCCGGGGGCGGTGCTGCTGTTCACTCCCGAGGAGCTGGCCTTCAAGCCATTATCCGGACACGAGCGCGCCGGCGACCTGGAGGAGCCGGGGGAGAAATTCCTGGTGATCGACGGGCAGCACCGCCTGGCCGGGCTGCATTTCTACATGGGGGAGAAGGACGCCAACCGGCGGATCGAGGTGCCCTGTGTAATCTTCGACGGCAAGGCGGCCGAGTTCGCCGCCGAGATGTTCGTCATCATCAACTCCACCCATACCAAGATCAATAAATCACACCTGGTGGACCTTTACGAGAAGATCAGCTGGGGGACCGATCCGGAGAAAAAATACGCCGCCTCGCTGGTCAAGGACCTCTACTCAGAGCCGGACTCGCCGCTTCGCTACCACATCAACATGCTGGGCGGGAAATCCGGGCAGGAGCTGTGGATAAACCAAGCCCAGATCTTCGGGGAGATCTACCGCCTGGCCAGGCGAAAAGAGATGCAGGGCTTCATCAAGGACGGCCGGGGATACTGCCGGGAGCTGGGCTACGCATTCTTGCGGGATTTCCTCAAGGCGGCCAGGTCGGCCTTCGGAGATATGTGGGGGGACAACAAGAGGTACATGGCCACCAGGGACGTGACCCTTAAGGCGTTGCTGCGGGTGGCCGGGGACGCGGCCGCGGCCTGGGGCCAGGAGATCCTCAAAGGCGAAAAGGAGCCGGCGAAGTTCTTTGAGGAGAAACTGTCGCCACTGTCCGAGATAGGACGGGAGTTCCGAAGGGAGGATTTCTACGAGAGGTTTGCAGCCAAGAGCCAAGTGGAGCGGGTGGAGACAATACGCCGGAAGCTGAACAAGCATCTGGGGCTAGCCGGGGCGGGGAAGGGAGCGGCAGATGTTCCGTAAAGCATTGTCGAGGCTTTTGCATTTCAAAATATTCCGGCGCCCTGAAACTAACCTGGGGAAAGGCGGGGTTGGCGCCTATCAACCGCCGGTCGACCGCCTGCTGGCGCTGGGCGAGCCTGGGAAAAAGGACTGGCTCGACTACCAAACGATGGGACTTTCCGAAGCCCATATACCGGAACTGGCGCGCCTGGCCGCCGACCGCGAGCTGAATTTCGAGGCCGACCAGGACGGCCCCGAGGTCTGGGCGCCGATGCACGCCTGGCGGGCATTGGGGCAGCTGCGCGCCGTCTCCGCCGTTGGGCCGCTGCTGGAGCTGCTGGACGAGGCGGACGACAACGATGATGAGTGGGCCATGGAGGAGATACCCATTGTGCTGGGCATGATCGGCCCGGAAGCGCTGGAGCCGATCTCACGGTATCTTGATCACCGGCACAACCTGTTCGGGCATGTTGCCGCGATCAGCGCCGTCGAGGAGATTGCCAAACGGCATCTCGAAAGCCGGGGGCGCTGCATCAAATTGCTCAACCGGAAACTGGAGCGCTATAAGAAACAGGACCCGGCGCTGAACGCCTTCATCGTCATGTACCTTTGCGACTTGAAGGCGGTGGAAGCTATGCCGCTGATCGAACGGGCCTATCATGATGATTGCGTGGACGAAACCATCCAAGGGGACCTCGAGGACGTGAAGGTGAGGATGGAGCTGATCCCGCCCATCCCGGAGCGGGAGCGGGAGCGGGAGGAGGCAAGGATCGAGATTGAGAACGCCATGTTCCCGCAGCGGCTGGCCGTTGCCGGGGAGCGCCGGGCCAAAAAAAAGACCCGGAGCAAGGCCAATGCGGCCAGGAAGGCCAGGAGGAAGAACAGGAGGTAGGAAACCGTTTGGGCGGTTTTTTGTCACCCCTAAGTGGTAAAATTAGAATGATGAAAAAGGTTTACGCACATTCTATAGACGGTCAGCCGCCGGAAAAGTGGCAGCCGCTGGAAGACCATTTAAAACAAGTCGCCGAAAAAGCGGCAGCCTTTGCCGAAATATTCAAGTCAGCAGAGTGGGCTTATAATGCCGGTTGGCTGCATGACCTCGGCAAGGCAACCAATGCTTTTCAGAACTATTTATTGAGAAGCAATGAGCTTGATGATTCCGGCTACGATAACGATGGCACTGTATCCAATCATGCTTCCGCTGGCGCCGCGTTAGCCGAGGAAAAACTTGGCCCTTGCATCGGCCGTATCCTTGCCTATCTTTCAGCCGGACATCATGCGGGTCTGCCGGATTGGTATCCGGCGGATACAGGCAACGCTGCCCTATCGGTACGGCTTGTAGAAGGCCGCGAGAATCTTAAGCGAATACAACAATATGCTGATGAAATATTCCCAAAACTCAAACAGAAAACGGCCCCGCCGCCATACTTGGATAAAAAACCGGAAAACTTTCATCTTTGGGCGCGAATGCTGTTCTCCTGCCTGGTGGATGCGGATTATTTGGATACCGAAGAGTTCAGGCGGAAGGGACAGGAAGCGAAGAGAGGGAAGTTTGAAAACATTGAGGGGCTTAGGACACTATACGATGCGTATATGACGGATATGCGGGCAAGAACCAAAGAAACAAAAGTAAATAGCATCCGCCAGGAAATACTTGCCGCCTGCCGCAAGGCGGCTGAAAACACCCCCGGCTTATTTTCACTCACTGTTCCCACCGGCGGCGGGAAAACGCTTTCGAGCATGGCGTTCGCCCTTGACCACGCGGTAAAGCATGGTAAAAGCAGAATTATTTACGTCATACCGTATACCAGCATCATAGAGCAAACAGCCAAGATTTTGGCAGATATTTTCGGGCGCGATAACGTCGTAGAACATCACAGCAACCTTGAACCCTCAAAGGAAACCCAGCGGGCAAGCCTGGCCGCCGAAAACTGGGACGCGCCGATAATCGTTACCACCAACGTACAGTTCTTTGAGTCGCTTTATGCCGCCAAATCCGGCCGGTGCCGTAAACTACACAATATCGTCAACAGCGTGGTCATCCTGGATGAAGCCCAGCTATTACCGCCTAATTTGCTGACGCCTTGCGTTGACGCCATGAACCAACTGGTGAATAATTACGGTGTAACCATACTGCTTGCCACGGCTACACAACCGGCGCTGCCGGGATTGGCAAAGCCTACGGAGATAGTAGAGGACACAAAGGACATATATGACAGATTGAAGAGAACGGAGATTAGGATACCGCAAGACCTGGATGAACGTATTAGTTGGGAAGATTTGGCAAAACGTTTGCAAGCGCACCAGCAGGTGCTTTGCGTAGTTAACACTAGGCGCGATTGCTATGATCTCTACAAACTGATGCCCGAAGGGACAATACATTTATCTGCCCTGATGTGCGGAAGGCACCGTTCGGCTGTGATTCGTCTGATAAAATGCAAATTAGGCAAAGGCATGCCCATTCGCGTCATCAGCACCCAATTAGTGGAGGCGGGCGTGGACATTGATTTTCCTATAGTCTATCGCGCTTTCGCCGGGCTGTCGTCCATTGCCCAGGCCGCCGGGCGGTGCAACCGCGAGGGGAAACTGAACGATGAAGGAAGAATGGGTCAGGTTCATGTATTTGTACCGCCCAAGGCTTCGCCGCCAGGTGTTTTGTTGAAAGCCGAAAACACAACACGGCAGCAATGCGTTTTGCTGGATTTCGATCCGTTAAAACCTTCGGAGTACAGCCGTTTTTTCGAACTATTCTATAAGATGCTGAATGATACCGGCAGTCGCTATCATGAATGGCTGGTGAAGGATGTAAACCCAAACTTGTATTTTCACTTTCGTACAGCAGCCAACGAATTTAAGATGATAGACGACCAGGCGCAAAGGCCAGTGATTGTTCGATATGGCGACAGCGATAAGTGGATAGGACAGTTAAGACAAATCGGACCTACGCGGGAAACGATGCGACACTTGCAGAGGTATACGGTCAACCTGCCGGTGCGCATGGTGGACAAAATGCTCAGCGACAGAACGCTGGAAAGAATCGATCATGCGAAAGCACGTGATATAATTGTACAAAGTTGCCTGCGGCTTTATAACAAGAACGTTGGATTGGATGTTTACAGCGAGAATTTGCCGGTAGAAGATTTGTACATTTAACGCAAATAGGAGACCAGATATGAAAGGTTTTTGCTTGGAGGTCAGCGGGCCGTATGCCTGCTTTACCAGGCCGGAGATGAAAGTGGAACGGGTGAGCTACGACGTGATTACGCCGTCAGCCGCCCGGGCTATTTTCGAAGCCATACTCTGGAAACCGGCCATACGGTGGCGGGTGAACAAGATCGAAGTGCTGGCCCCAATACGGTGGATTTCAGTGCGCCGGAATGAGGTAGGCAAGGTGGCTTCACCACGTTCAGATGGAATATTCATCGAGGACGAACGGCAACAGCGGGCGGGTTTGCTCCTGCGGGACGTGAGATACCGGCTATATGCCGCGTTCGACTTCATCCCGCCCGATAAACGCGGCACGGTTTATAACCCGGTGCCGGAATACTTGATTGACGCCGAGGAAGCAACAGATCTGAAAAAGCCCGATGACCGCAAGGACGAAACCGAGGCCAAGTATGCCGCCATGTTCGAGCGGCGGGCCAAGAAGGGGCAGTGTTTCAACCAGCCGTATCTTGGGTGCCGGGAGTTTTCGGCATCGTTCAAACTGGTTGACCCGCAGGCGGACGCGGCGAAACCTATAGACGATACGCGCGAGCTGGGCTACATGCTATATGACATGGATTTTACAGATCCGAACGATCCTAAGGCTATGTTTTACCGAGCGAACATGAGAAACGGCGCCATCGTGGTGCCTGATCGCGAGAGCGAGGAGGTGAAGAAATGATCCTGCAAGCGTTGAAGGAATACTACGACCGGAAGGCGGCGGATCCGGATAGCGGGATTGCGCCAGAAGGATTTGAATTAAAAGAAATACCATTCATTTTAGTATTGACCAAGAACGGCAAACCCGTGGACTTGATGCCAATGTATGAGGGCGAGGGGAAAAATCGTAGAGCCAAGAAATATTTTGTCCCAAAGTCCGTAAAGAGGTCCAGCGGTGTGGCAGCAAATCTGCTTTGGGACAACCCGGAATATGCATTGGGTGTGAAGATTAAAACAAAGGACAAACGTTTACGGGAAATGCATGAAGCATTCAAACAATGCATCAGGGATTTGAAAATAACCGATGACGAGGGCATCAAAGCCGTCATGAAGTTTCTGGATAACGATGAAAAGGAGGAAGCTCTGGCAAGGTTTAAGGAAAGCCTTGATATGATGAAGAAGGAA
Source organism: candidate division TA06 bacterium (assembly GCA_016208585.1). NCBI lineage: Bacteria > candidate division TA06 bacterium. The sequence continues at coordinate 8,348 of JACQXR010000112.1, forward strand.
GGTGCCAACCTTACTTTCAAGCTGGCCGATGATGAAGCTATTGTGTGCAATAGGCCAGCCGTTGAGAAAGCGATTACCGAGGCGTTACGTGCAGATAATGGTGAAGCTCTATTTTGCTTAGTAGCGGGTAAGCGCGATAACGTGGAAAGACTGCATCCGCCGATAAAAGGCGTGTGGGGTGCGCAAACGACAGGGGCCAACATTGTATCATTCAACCTTGACCCATTCAAATCATACGGCAAGGTGCAAGGTGCCAATAGCCCGGTTGGTAAAAAAGCGGCGTTTGCATACACCACGGCATTAAATGATCTACTGGGCAGAGATTCAAAGCAGCGCATGCAGGTGGGCGACGCTTCAACGGTGTTTTGGTCGGAAAAAGAAACTGAATTTGAAAAACAAGTGGTGGAGTTCTTCGGAGAGCCGCCCAAAGACGATCCCGATAGAAACGTCAGGGCTGTCCAAAGCCTTTTCCGGTCACCCCAGACAGGCACCATGACGGCCGATGACGACAAAACGCGGTTTTACGTGCTGGGTTTGTCGCCCAATGCTTCCCGCATCGCCGTGCGTTTTTGGGTCGTGGATACCGTAGCCAGCATGGCAGGTAAAATACGCCGGCATTTTGACGACTTGCGGATTGTCCACGGCCCCAAGGACATGGAATATTTCCCGCTTTTCCGCCTGCTGGTAAGCTTGGCCGTACAGGGCAAAGCCGACAACATCCCGCCAAACCTTGCCGGTGATACCATGCGAGCCATACTAGAAGGTTTTCCATATCCACAAACGCTGCTTGGGGCGGCGATACGCAGGATCCACGCCGAGCGTGAAGTTACTTATTACCGGGCGGCGCTTATCAAAGCCTGCCTTAACAGAGCAAATAGAATTAAAAAAAATGATAACGAAAAGGAGATAACCGTGGGCTTGGATATCAACAATACCAACATCGGCTACCGGTTGGGCCGATTGTTCGCAACGCTGGAGAAAATCCAGCAGGAGGCCAACCCTGGAATCAACGCCACCATCCGAGACAAATTTTACGGCGCGGCATCCAGCACGCCGGTTACGGTATTCGGCAACCTGATGCGGCTGAAAAACCACCATCTGGCGAAGCTGGAGAATAAAGGAAGGGTGATAAACCTTGAAAGGCTCATCGGCGAGATAATGGACGGCATAGCAGACTTCCCGCCGCACCTGACCCTTGAAAACCAGGGCCGGTTTGCCATCGGCTACTACCACCAGATGCAGGATTTCTACATCAAAAAGAGCGATAACAAATAATAAAAGGAGATACTACCATGAGCGAACCAATCAAGAACCGCTACGACTTCGTCCTGATCTTCGACGTGAAGGACGGCAACCCCAACGGCGATCCCGATGCCGGAAACCTGCCCCGCGTTGACGCGGAAACTGGGCAAGGAATCGTTACGGATGTGTGCTTGAAACGCAAGGTGCGCAATTTCGTTCAAATGACGAAGCCGCAAGACAAAGGCTACGATATCTTCGTCAAAGAGAAGGCCGTGTTGAATGATCTGATTGACGGCGGGTATGCTGCATTGGGGATTGATTTGGTGAAACCGCCAGCCGATAAAAAGGATGGGAAAGACCGCAAAGAAAAAGGGACCGGCCAGGGCAGCGAAGTATCTCAAGCCAGGATGCAAATGTGCAAGGACTACTACGACATACGCACATTCGGTGCGGTGATGTCAACCGGCGCCAATGCCGGGCAGGTGCGCGGGCCAGTGCAGTTCACATTTGGCCGTTCGGTTGACCAGATTGTTTCACTTGAGCACTGCATAACGCGAATGGCAGTAACAACGAAAGAGGATGCAGAAAAGCAGAGTGGCGACAACCGCACCATGGGCCGGAAGAATACCGTGCCATACGGCGTCTACGTGGCGCACGGGTTCATTTCCGCGCATTTGGCCGCGCAGACCGGCTTTACCGATGACGACCTTAACCTGCTGTGGGACGCGTTAGTAAACATGTTCGAACACGACCGCTCAGCGGCGCGCGGCTTGATGGCCACCCAAAAGCTGGTGGTTTTCAAACACGACAACACGCTTGGGAAAGCCCCGGCGCACAAACTGTTCGAGCGGGTGGTTATTACCCGCAAGGACAAAACCAAGCCGCCCAGGGATATCAGCGACTACGCAATAACAGTCAACAAAGACGGCTTGCCGCAAGGCGTGGAGATCATAGAGAAACTGTAATGAAAACCCCCGACAAATCCCAACCGGCGGGGGCACGGGTTGAGCCCCGCGTCATCCCGCCGCACGGCGGCTACCGCAACCTTAAAAGCTACCAGATGGCGGAGATCGTCCACGACGCCACGGTGGTATTCTGCGAGCGCTTTGTGGACCGCTTCAGCCGCACCCGCGACCAGATGGTGCAGGCGGCGCGCAGCGGCAAACAGAACATCGCCGAGGGCAGCCAGGTATCGGGCACCTCCAAAGCCTCGGAGATAAAGCTGGTGGGCGTGGCCCGGGCCAGCTTGGAGGAACTGCTGGTGGACGCCCAGGATTATTTGCGGCAGCATGCGTTGGCGCTTTGGGGCAAGGATGATCCCAAAGCGAAGGCGGTTAGGGGGCTGGCGTATAGGGCGCATAGGTCGTATGCGACCTATGCGCCCTATTTTGATAGCGCCAGCCCCGAAACCGCCGCCAACGCCCTGGTTTGCCTGGTTCACCAGGCAAACTACCTGCTTGACCAGCAGCTGCGGGCGCTGGAGCATGAAGTGGTGGAAAAGGGCGGCTTCAACGAGCGGCTGTACCAGGCGCGGGTGAAGTATAGACAGGGTGGTGGTTGTAAGTGATGCACGCAGACGACGATCTTCTCCCCATCTCCGCCCTGCAGCACCTGACATATTGCCCCCGGCAGTGCGCCCTGATCCATGTGGAACAGGTATGGTCCGAAAACCTGTTCACCGCCGAGGGCCGGGTGATGCACGACAAAGCGCACGACGGCGGCACCGAAAGCCGCGGCGATGTTCGCACGGCAACCGGGGTGCGGCTGGTCTCTCACAAATTGGGCCTTACCGGGCAGGCGGATATGGTGGAGTTCCACAAAGCCGAAGAAGAAAAAGACAACAGCGGGCAAAAAATTGCCGTAAAACTACCGGGCGCAAAAGGTCTGTGGAAGCCATTTCCAATAGAGTACAAGCGGGGCAAGTCCAAAACCCACCAGGCCGACGAAGTTCAGCTTTGCGCCCAGGCCATGTGCTTAGAAGAAATGCTGAAGGTCACCATCCCGGTTGGCGCTTTGTTCTACGGCGCAACCCGGCGGCGGCAGGAAGTGGCGTTTACGTTATCTTTGAGGGAACTAACCGAAACTACTACCATAAAGCTGCACGAATTAATGTCTAAGGGTATTACTCCGCCGCCGAATTACGACAAGGGCAAGTGTGATCGCTGTTCTTTGCTGGAGATTTGCCGGCCGCAGGCATTGGATAAAAGAAGCGCGGAGGCATATCTAAAAAGAATGCTTGTTACTTTGCAAAAGGAGACGTAAAATGGATGACAAAAGGCTGACAAAACGGCGTCAGGGTCTACGCGGCCAAGCGCCGTTGCGCCATCCGGTGTTTTGGGCACACGACGGCGCAAGTTATCAGGGCTTTATCTGCGATATCAGCCTGGGCGGCTGCTATGTCAGCTCTATAACAATACCACCTGCCGGTTCCGAGGTGATAATCAGTTTGCCTTATTTGAAAACTTCCGGCGAATTGATAGGTATCAAGGCCAGGGTTATGGCTCAGCGGAGAAAGTATTCAGGCTTTGGCTTGGTTTTCAGCGGGCTTAATGAGAAACAGGCACTGGCCGTTTCTTTAGCCATATTGCAAAGCGAGCAAATCAGCGAAGGCCGGCACAGCGGTAAAAAATAAAATTATTTGATAATGCGGATGCTGCCGAATATATGAAGAAGCTGCTTAACACCCTGTACGTCACCACCCAGGGCGCATACCTGCATCAGGAGGGCGAGGCGGTGGTGGTAAAAGTGGAAAGCCAGGAAAAATTGCGCCTGCCCATTCATACCTTGGGCGGGATCGTCTGTTTCGGCAATGTGCTATGCAGTCCATTTTTGCTGGGCCTGTGCGGTGAGCGCGGGGTAGGGGTAAGCTATTTGACCGAGCATGGCCGGTTCATGTCCCGGATGCAGGGGCCGGTCAGCGGCAATATCCTTTTGCGCAAAGAACAATACCGCAAGGCCCAAACGCCAAATGAGGCTTGCGAGGTTGCCCGTAACCTGCTGACCGGCAAATTGACTAACATGCGGACGGTGCTGAGGCGGGCGGTGCGCGACCATCCGGAAAGCGACAAGGACAATGCTATGGCCCAGGCTTCGGACCGGCTGGATTACATGATAAACAAGATCGGCCAGACGGACGATATTGACGCTTTACGCGGCCTGGAAGGAGACACCGCCCGTTCGTATTTTGCGCTGTTTGACCGGATGATCACGGCGGATAAGGAGTCTTTCTACATGCGCGAGCGCAGCCGTCGTCCGCCATTAGACAATTTGAACGCCCTGCTTTCTTTTCTTTATACTTTATTGACGCACGATGCGGTGGGTGCATGTGAAGGCGTGGGGCTGGACCCGCAGATGGGTTTTTTGCATGCCATGCGTCCGGGCAGGCCCAGCCTGGCCTTGGACCTGATGGAGGAGTTTCGTTCCGTGATAGCCGACAGGCTGGCCTTATCGCTTATCAACCTAAGGCAGATAAACGGCAAGGGATTCAAGACCACCGAGACCGGCGCAGTGGTAATGGACGATGAAACCCGCAAGACTGTGCTGGTGTCCTACCAGAAACGCAAGCAGGAAGAGATCATGCACCCCTATTTACAGGAAAAAGCGCCGGTGGGGTTGTTGCTCCATTTGCAGGCGCTGTTTTTAGCCCGGCACTTGCGCGGCGATATTGACGGCTACCCGCCGTTCTTCTGGAGGTAAGGATATGATGGTATTGGTAAGCTATGATGTTTCCACTACCACCAGGGAGGGTAGAAAACGGTTGCGTCAGGTGGCTAAAGCCTGCAAAGACTACGGAATAAGGGTCCAATATTCCATATTTGAATGCAATGTTGATCCGGCTCAATGGACCGTCCTTAAAAACAGGTTGCAGGGAATATATAAACCGGAAATGGACAGTTTAAGGTTTTATTTTCTGGGCGGTAATTACAAACATAGGATTGAGCATTTGGGAGCCAAGTCTGCGGTGGATGTGGAGGAACCGCAGATAATATGATTGTGCGAACGTAAAGCGTACAGTAAAATCCCGGTATGTTCGCAGAACTTGGGAATGCTTGATAATAGCGACTATTTTGTATTTACGCGATTTTAATTTATCTTTTCGGAAGCGACTTCAGGTGTTTTCGCAAAATAATATCTTTGCTCGGTTGAATAATAAGATGTTACGAACCGGACGTCGCGCCCCGCGCGGGCGCGTGGATTGAAACCAACCCGGGGCCAATAACGTTTTCAACACGCTCGTGTCGCGCCCCGCGCGGGCGCGTGGATTGAAACGCCGCTCGATATATTTTATCGATTGCTCGGCAAGTCGCGCCCCGCGCGGGCGCGTGGATTGAAACTAGCAATAATTGTGCAATAATTGCATAAAATGGCGTCGCGCCCCGCGCGGGCGC
>JACQXR010000113.1 GCA_016208585.1 candidate division TA06 bacterium
CGCTTCGTTGGTCAGCTGCACCGGGTTCAGCCAGGTTTTCCCGCTGTCAACGGAGGCCACCCCGAAGATCTCGTCATTGTTGGTAGTCTTGCCATAGTCGTTATAGATGGCGTAGATGTTGCCGGCCGCATCGGAACTCAAGGTCGGAAAGTTGACGCCGCCGCCGTTCAAGTCGCCAGGGGTAACGCCGGCCAGGTTGCCGGGGATGCCGGAGATACGCTTGACGGTCCAGGCGCTGAAGTCGCCGGCCGTGGTCGGGAAGTAGACGAACAAGCCCTGGCCGTTCCAGGTGCCGTCCTGCCAGGTGAACAAAAAGTACGGCCGGTCGTTGATCCAGGCCCCGTCGTACATGTACCACCAGCCGCCGTACCAGTACTGCGGATAGGGATTGAACATCTGCATGGGGCCGAATGTCCGGCCGCTGTCCACCGATACTTTATAGGCCGGAAAGAAGCCGGCGTAGCCGCTTTCGGCCACATAACTAACGGTGTCGCCGACCACTTCCAGGAAGGCCACCACGGTGTCGCCGCTGCCCGAGATCAGCCAGTCGACCGGGTCCACATCCCAGCCCAGCCCGGAGATCTCGTTGTCGCAGAATTTATCCCAGCCGCTGTAAACCCAGGTGGCACCCAGATCATAGGAAAGAGCATAATAGGTCGAATAGTCGCCGCCCGCTACGGCGTGGGCAAGGGCCGAAATGATCAAAATGCTGTCCCTGATCGCCATGGTGGGAAGATACCAGGCCACGGAGTCACTGGACAGTGTGTCCGGAGGGGTCCACAGTCCGCCCCCGATCCCGCCCTCGTCCCTGGACCAGAATATGGTGTTGGTGTTCCGGTCCTGCCATACTATGTAAGGCCGGCCGGAATTATCCAGAGCCAGGCCGTTGTAGCATCTGGTATTCATGCTGTCGGCGATGGTCTGGGTTCCCCAGTTGGCGCCAAAGTCGTTGGAATAGCTGAACACCAGGTTGCAGGGGCTGGCGGCCTTGCCGAACCCTATGCCGATGTTGGTCCCTGTGGAATCAACTATTATGCTTTTGCCGGTCATGCCGGCAGTAGCCCGCCAGGCATCGCCATAACCTGTGGTGCTGACAATAGTGCCCACCCCGGGAAGCTTGGCGCCGGAGGCTTTGATTACCGTGGTTTCACCTTCCTTGGTGACCAGGTTGGTCCTGGGATCGGTTTTCCTGGCCTCGGCCGTCAGAGTGAAAACCAACACCACACCCAGGTAAAGTATCAAACCTTTTTTCATAGCACAACCTCCTTTATCCAAATATTGTTTTAAAAGGAATGCCCGCAACCTCAAGAACAATTAATTGTTTATTTATTTATTTATTTATTTATTTATTATAGACAATGAAACTAAAAAAAGCAATAAAAAACGTAACAAAAAAAGCGTTTCCTATCATCTCAGAAACGCTTTGCTGACAACCGGTAGTGTTTTTACCTCACATCTCCTGGCGGCCTTGCAGAGCCCGGCTTAAAGTAACCTCGTCCGAGAACTCCAGGTCGCTGCCCACCGGCAGGCCCCGGGCAATGCGGGTGATCTTAATGCCCATCGGTTTTATCAGTTTCATCAAATAAAGAGCGGTAGCCTCGCCCTCGGCGTTGGGGTTGGTGGCCATGATGATCTCTTTGACGTCTATTTTTTCCAGCCGCTCCATCAGCTCCCGCACCCTTAAGTCGTCCGGCCCGATCCCGTCCAGCGGAGAAAGATGCCCCTGCAACACGTGGTACCGGCCTTTGAAGTCTGCCGTCTTCTCCAGGGCTAAAAGGTCGTTGACCTCTTCTACCACGCAGAACACCGAGTCGTCCCGGCCCGGGTCCCGACAGAGGTTGCAGAGATCCTGCTCCGAGGCGTTAAAGCACTGTTTGCAGAACCGCACTTTTTGCTTGAGCTCGATGATGGCGTGGGCCAGGGCCTCGGCATCGTCCGGAGACGATTTCAACAGATAAAAAGCCAGACGCTGGGCGGTTTTGCGCCCGATGCCCGGCAGTTTCATCAGTTCGTCCACGGTCCGGTTGAGTATTTCAGATCCGTAATTCATAAATTCTTCACGTTATCTTTTACCACCAAGACACACCACTAATATTACTTCCTATTTCCCATTTCCTATTTTCGGTTTTCAATTTATTTTGCCTTGGTGTCTTGGTGGCAATGCTCCAACCCCCGGCAGGTTCATCCCGCCGGTCAGAGCCGACATCTCTTTGGCCGCCAGCTCCCGGGATCGCTTAATGGCCTCCTGCACCCCGGCCAATAACAAGTCCTGAAGCATTCCGGCTTCCTCGGGTTCGACGATCTCCAGAGATATCTTGATGTCCAAAATATTCTGTTGACCGTCGGCCGCAATTTTGACCATGCCGCCGCCCACCGAGGTCTCCACCCGTTTGTTGCCCAGTTCTTTTTGAATGCTTTCCATCTTTGACTGCATCATCTGGGCCTGCTTTAAAATATCCCCCATCCCTTTAGCCACAAAAACTGCTGCCTGATTTACTATTATTAATTTGAACTTCGCTTTTTGCTTTCTGCCTTTATAGTACTTCGCCTTCCACCTGGTTCAAAAAGTCCCTGATCCTGGGCGAGCCCAGAGCCTGGCTCTTGCGCCGGTTGGTTTCGTCTTTTAGATCGGTCCTATCCGGCTGGCCGTTGACTGCCTGTCCCGGTTCCTGGGATACCTGGCAGGCCAGCTTAAGGCGCTGGCCCCAAAGACGGACCGTCTCTTCCTCCAGCATCTGCTGGTTGGTCTTGTTTTCCAGGGAATCGGTGAAAAATTTGGAATTAGTGCCGTAGCTGATGGTCAACCGCCCGTCGCTGATGCCCACGGGCCGGGCCGCCTCCAGGCAGGTCCCCAGCAGCATGTTGCGGTTCTTGATGGAGGACACCAGACTGCGCCACAGGCCTTCAAAATCGCCGTTGGATACAGCGGGAGGAGCCTTAGACTCTTCCCTTACTGGTGTTGCAACATAGGCGGCAGGCGAGGGCTGCCGGACTGAAAGCAAGGGCGCCTCCTGGCTTCTGGCGGACATTGCCTTCGGACCGCCATCGGTTTGGTTTTGGATTGGTTGGTCGTTTGTTGCCGGAGCCAGCCCCCCTCCCAGTCCGTTTATCAGTTCTTCTATTTTTACCATCTCATCCAGCTCCGAAAGCCTTAAGCAGGCCGCTTCCAGCACCAGCCTTGACTGGCTGCTCCGCTTCATGGTGGTCTCGGTCTCCACCAGGATCCTGACCATCCTCAGCAGATCCCGGCTTTGGATGCCGCCGGCCTGTTTCAGATAATTCTCTCTGGCATCGGCCGGGACATCGGACAGCGCAATGTCGGGCTGGCCAGCCGCTATCACCATCAGTTTGCGGAAGTGGGCCAAGAGACCCAGGGCAAACTCCTGCAAGTCATATCCGCCCGAAGATACCTGTTCCACCAATTCCAACAGCCCGGCCTGGTTCTTGCCCCGGATCAGGTCCACGGTTTTAAAAAACAGGGCTTCGTCCACCAGGCCCAGCACCTGCCGGGCGTCCTCGGCCGTCAGCTTTTGGCCGCCGTAGGAGATCAACTGATCCAGCAGGCTGATGGCGTCCCGCATCGAACCCTCGGATTTCTGGGCCACTAAGTACAGGCAGTCGTCTGAAGCCTGCACCTCCTCGCCCGGCAGCATCTTCTTGAGGTATTCCACTACCACCGAAACCTCCGCCTTGCGGAAATCAAAACGCTGGCAGCGGGACAGGATGGTAATGGGCACCTTATGAATCTCGGTGGTGGCAAAGATGAAGATAGCATGGGCCGGAGGCTCTTCCAGCGTTTTCAGCAACGCGTTGAAGGCCTCCTTGGTCAGCATGTGGACTTCGTCTATGATGTAGATCTTGTATTTGCCCTGAGTGGGCGTGTATTTGACGTTCTCCCTTAAATCGCGGATCTCGTCGATGCCCCGGTTGGAGGCGCCGTCTATCTCCAGCACGTCGATGCTGCGGGAGCCGGTGATCTCACCACACGAGGTACACTGGTTGCAGGGGGTCTCGGTCGGGCCTTCGGCGCAATTCAAGGCCTTGGCCAGCACCCTGGCGGCCGAGGTCTTGCCCACCCCCCGGGCGCCGGAGAACAGGTAGGCGTGGGCGATGCGCTTGGAGCGGATGGCATTGCGCAAAGTGGTGGTCACATGCTGCTGTCCAATCAGCTGCTCGAAATTCTGGGGCCGCCATTTGCGGGCTAAAACAAGGTAAGACATAACTACTGCATTTCCTAAATTGTCAAAAATATTTTGAATCAGGGCGTTGATTTAAAATCGGAAATCTGACCCCTCTAAAAAGCGGCGGATTTATAAGACCGTAGAGCGATTATTTTGCCTTGGGATACATTTTACTCTACCTGAAAACACCCATTTTGTTCAAATCAACACCCTGAATGAAACCCTACGATTAACGATTAACGAAAGTAGCGCCTCCGTGGCTAGGTGATGGAATCCATCCGGTCCAGCATCCTCTTGATCCCCGACTGCACCACCTCCAGCTCGGCCGAGGCGCAGGTTTTGTCCAACCCCCGGACGCCGTAGAAATTTTTGTTCAATGGCCGCCATAACTCGGGATCGTTCTGGCCAAAGATCGCGAAAGTGGGGGCGCCCACCGCAGCCGAAAGGTGCATGATGCCGGTGTTATTGCACACCACCAGCCGTAGTTGCCTGAGGACTCCGGCCAACTGCCGCACGTCCAGGCCGGGCAGGGCGGTCACCTTGACGTTGACCGCCCCCAGGAACCGCTCGCCCAGGTTGTTCTCACGCGGCCCCCAGAAGACGGCGATCTGGAAGCCGAACTCGCTGGCCAGCCAGTCAGCCAGGGCCGCGTATTTCCGGTAAGGCCACCGGTTCGGCATATTGTAGGCGCCCAGATTGAGGCCGATGGTCTTCTCCGGGATCAGGTGGCGGTCCCACAGCAGCTTCCTGCCCTGCTCCTGTTCCTCCGGGGTAAGGCAGACCTCTTCCGATAGATCATCGGTTGTGATTCCCAGCCTTTCGGTGATCAGCAGGCTCCTTTTGGTCTCGTGCAACGGGAAAGTTGGCGGGGCGGAAAGGATATTGTAAAACAAGTTGGGCCGGAAATCATAGAACGGCAGTTCCGATGTCCCCAGCCGGTAACGGGCGCCGGACAACAGGCCTAACACATCGCTGGATAAAGAATGTGAGACTGTGTTCAGGACTATGCACAGGTCATAGGACTGCCGCAGGCCTTTTAGCAGTTGGAACAGCCTTTTAGGCGTGGCTAATTTCAGCTTTTCCGGATAGACCAGCACCCGGTCAATATTAGGATTGTTATGCAGAACGGGGTGGGTGTAATAGCGGGCCATAGCGGTTATTCTAGCTTGAGGAAATCTTTGCCTTAAGGCCCGGTACACCGGAGTGGTCAGTATCAGGTCGCCCAGCTGGTCGTGCTGGCGGATCACCAAAATACTTTTCACCGAATCCAATTTTACCTGGTCCGGGGAATAAAGCACGTCGGGTAAAAACGCCGAAAACAGGCCGATCATGGCCTTCTTGAATATTTTCTCCGCTGGTTTGTACCGCATGATTTTTGAATGGGTTTTATGTTTCAGATTGTGCGCGTTATGAAAACTAATACAAACGAGTTAAATAGAATGACATAAATCGCGATAGTTGGCCCCAAAACGCCCGTATTTTCAGCATTGCCACCCGGTAATGCTCAAGAAATATCAATGCGTTTGTATTAATAAATTGGAACAGATTGCTTAACGATTACTTTTTCACAAACCAAACATTTCTTTTACCGTTGCTTTTTACAAAAAAATCCACTATTTTAGTATCCTTACAGAAATCTATTATCTCATTGTTCGTGAAATACCGCCACAGCATTCCCGAAAATCTGCCTTTCCTGTATAACCGGGTTCCGTCTTTTAGTACCGAATAACTGCCGGGATCCGCCTGTTCAAACCCGTCAAAAGAGATGAACGCGATACCGCCTGGTTTCAGGGCATTCTTGATATGTTGAATTGTTCTTGTTGCATCCGATAAACGCATATGATCTAAAACGGAATTACAGATGACGGCATCATAGGGCGCTTTCGGTAATTTTATATTCTGCGCCGGACATATGATCGTCGTAATGTTGACTCCCTCCTGTTTTGCCCGGTCATCAACTATCCGTATGACTTCCGAGGATATATCAACGGCAGTTACCTCGAACCCGGCCTTTGCCAAGGCGATGGCCCAATTGCCGTAACCACACCCCACGTCAAGAACCTTTGACGCCTTGTATTCCCTCAAACGCGCTATGGTGGATGTAAATTTCACCATCCCAAGGTACTCTTTATCAGCAGGCGTCCGGGCGAAGCATTTGTCCCAGAAAGTTACGATGTCAAGTTTGTTCATGTTTAACAATCGTCAAGCCTTGAACTGCAGGTTATACAGCCTGGCGTAAGTCCCGCCTTTGGCCAAGAGTTCGGAATGCTTTCCTGTCTCGGTGATCCGGCCGTCCTCAAGGACTATAATCCGGTCGGCCCGCTGAATGGTGGACAACCGGTGAGCGATGACTATGGCGGTGCGGTTGTTCATCAGATTATTGATGGCCTGTTGCACCAAAAGCTCGGATTCGGTGTCCAGGGCCGAGGTAGCCTCGTCCAGGATTAGGATGGCCGGGTTTTTGAGGATGGCCCGGGCGATGGAGATTCGCTGGCGCTGGCCGCCCGAGATCTTCAAGCCCCGCTCGCCCAGCACGGTCTGGTAGCCGTCCGGCATCTCGGCAATGAACTGGTGGGCGTTGGCCGCCCTGGCCGCCTCCTCCACCTGGGCCTGGGAGGCCCCGGGACGGCCGTAGGCGATGTTGCTGAACACGGTGTCATGGAACAGGATGGTCTCCTGGCCCACCATCCCCAGCAGCCTTCGCAGCGACTTGGATTCCAGTTCCTTGATGTCCCTTCCGTCGATTTCTATTTTGCCGCTGGTGCAGTCGTAAAATCTGGGGATCAGGTCGGCCAGGGTGGACTTGCCGGCGCCGGAAGGGCCGACCAAAGCCAGCATCTCGCCCCGTTTGATATTCAGGTTGACGTCCCGCAGCACCAGGTCTTCGTCCGCTGGACCTGTCCCGCCATGGCCCCGGCTCTTATAGCTGAATGAGACATCAATAAATTTGATCGAATCCTGGAATTCGCCTATGGGCAAGGCATTCGGCAGATTCTTGACTTCGGGCTCCAGGTCGATCAGGCCGAAGATGCGCTCGGCCGCGGCCAGCCCCTGCTGCACCACCGGAGTAACGTTGGACAGCCCGTTCAAGGGCTGTAACATGGAAAAGGCTCCGGCCAGAAAGACGAAGAACCTTTCCGGGCTGATGGCTCCCGGCCCGGCCACCTGGTCCCTGGCCAGCCAGATTATCGCCACTCCGGCGATGGCCCCCAAAAACTCGGTCAAAGGCGGGGTCAGCCCGGCCAGGGTCTCAAACCGAAACACCGCCCGGAAATAATCCCGATTGTAGCGGGAAAATTTTGTTTTCTCATGCTCTTCCATGGCAAAGGTCTTGACCACCTTGATGCCGGAGATGGTTTCGGTCAAAACCGCGGTCACATCCCCCAGTTTCTCCTGCAGCCGTTTGCCCCGCCTCCTTAAGCGACGTCCGATCAGGGAAATGACTCCGATGCTCAAAGGCAGCACCAGCAATGCGGTCAGCGCCAGTTTGGGAGCCGCGATCACCGCCAGGCCCAGGTAAACCAGGATCAGGCTGCTCTGGCGGATGATGGATATGGTGCCGTCGGTGATGGCTCCCCGCAACAGCCCCACGTCGTTGGTCAGCCGGGATACCGTGTTCCCCACCTTGTGCTGGTGGAAATAGGACAGGGAAAGCTTGTGCAGATGGCCGTACATTTTCTCCCGCAGGTCGGCGGTCACCTTTTGCTCAATATAGACGGTCAGGATCCTTTGCAGGTACATGAAAATGTTCTTCAGGAAAAATACGCCCAATATCAGCCAGCAGAGCTTGATCAGCCCGGCCAGCCGGCCGTCCTTCAACAGCCACCAAAATGCCAGGTCTTTCAGCTGGTTGACATCCAGCGATCGGACGGCGGGGGCGGTCGCGGCCAGTTTCTCCTGGGCCGGGCTGAACAACACTTTGATGAACGGGGCGATCATCCCCAGCGAAGCCCCGGAGAACAGGGCCAGCATCCACATGCAGAGCACCGCCAAACAGAACTGTTTCCAGTATGGTTTTAGGCGTGATATCAGCCTTAAGTACAGTTTCATTCAATTTAAAAAATAAATAATCTTGACGCGGCAGCCAATTTGTGTTAATTTTATTACTATCCAGCCACAAAGATCAAAGGCAAAGATTATAGAATAATTCTTGAATCTACTACAAAAATGTCTTTTTGAAAAAACCGCTTTTAGAAAAAGATTTACGAAAGCGAAAATTGCAAAAATGGCCTTTTTTAGAATGAACCCAGATTTAAATCCACTTTGAGACTTGGTGCCACTTCGGTAAACTCAGTGCATCGCTTGGTGGCTGAATGGTTACTTTACTTTTAACTATTATGGAATTCATAAAAAAACAGGACTCCGCCGGGAGGCCGGTTAAAAAGTATTTTTTGACCGGTTTGGTGGTGATGCTGCCCATACTGCTAACCGCCTACCTTCTATGGCTGTTGTTCAGCTGGAGCGGACAGATCTTCGGCCAGCTTTTGGTCTATGTCCCCTATCTGCAGGATATCCCCCAAATGGTCAGGCTGGTGCTGGGATTTGTGCTGCTAGTGCTGGTCATCTATGCGATGGGTTTCCTGGCCTCGCACCTGATCGGCCGGCGGCTGCTGGATATCTGGGACGACTTCATCTCCAGGGTGCCCCTGGCCCGGCTGGTTTACGGCACCACCAAGCAGTTCACCGATAATTTCTTCAGCAACCGTTTCGCCTTCCGCCAGGTGGTGGCGGTGGAGTATCCCCGCCCCGGCGCTTTCGCCCTGGGATTCCTGACCTCCGAAAAGACTTGGGAAATGGACGATGGATCGGTGGTCCATACCGTTTACCTGCCCAACACCCCCAACCCCACCGGCGGCCGGATCATGTTGGTGCCGCCCCGGCGGCTGTTGAGAGTTCAGATGTCGGTGGAGGAGGCCCTAAAACTGATCGTCTCCGGCGGAATGGTCTCTCCCCAAAATTTAACCATCGCCAACTCATTGGACAAACCTGATGATTCAGATAAGAAAACTGCTAAAAAAACTAAAACTAAAAAAGCCCGATAAGCTGACCATCCAGGAACTACAGCTGTTGCTGGCCAAAGCCGTGGCCCAGAACGCGCTGACCCGGGATGAAGGGCATATGATGCAACGGATATTGTCGCTGTCCCAGACCCCGCTGTGGGAGGTGATGATACCGCTGCCCCAGGCCTCATCCATCGAAGCCTCGGCCAAGGTGGACCAGATAATCGATCTCTGCCTGAAATCCGGCCATTCCCGCTTCCCGGTCTACGAGAAAACCCCGGACAACATCATCGGGATCATCCACGTCAAGGAGGTCTTGCGGCTGTGGCGCAAAAAATCCGGCGACTTACGGGCGGTGGAATTCATCCGGCTGCCGGTGTTCCTGCCCCAGACCATCAAGGTTTCCCAGGCCCTGTCCGAATTCCGGAGGAAAAAGATTTCCATCGCCCTGGCCATCGATGAATACGGCGCTCCCGCCGGCTTGATCACCAGCGAGGATTTGACCGCGGAGATCGTGGGGCAAATGCAGGACGAACTGGACCGGGAATATCAGTATCTAATCCCCCTGGGCGGCCGCTCATTTTCGGTGGATGCCCGGATGCCTCTGGATAAATTTGCCGGACAGTTTAAAGTACACACCGAATCCAAGGCCCACAGCCTGGCCGGGTTCCTGTTTGAAGAACTGCAGCGCATCCCGCTGCCCGGCGAAAGTTTTAAGCTTCAGGGGCTGGAATTCACCGTTACCCAGGGCGCGGCCAGCAAAATATATAAATTAAAAGTGTCCCCCGGTAAAAAATACTAATGGGAGCGTATATTAGTAGACATTCCGGTTTCTTTTAAATCCAATATAATTAGCGTATTTAGCGTGTTTCGGTGGAAAAAAGTCTACTATTATCCGCTCTGATTAGTAACTCTGGTTCTCTATTAGGAATCCATGAAACCAGGAAATAATGAATGATTGTCAAATTACCTGATACCACTTGTCGCAACCATTACCTAAAATATTTCTAAGCAGACAAGAAAACCACTTGGGGAATAATTCCTGTCATTCCTGGTTTCCTTATAATCAGAAATCCGAAAATGCCCAAATTATGCCGCTTTGGCCATTGGTATTTGTCCCGCAATATCGGGATCCCGCCAACCTGTCCGCCGTAGTAGAAACGAAGGAGGAAGGGCGGTGATTTCGGATTTCGGAGCGCCTCCGCTGAGGCCTTCGCTAAAGCTACGGCCCCCAAGGGAAGGCAAGCAGGTAGCGTAAGCGAAAGCTATGGCGCTTGAAGAAGACAAGCCACGCCACGCCATAGGCGGAGGCTCCGCTTTGCGGGGCCGTTGGCAAGAAGCGAAAGCGGATTTGGATATTAGGCCTGCACTGAGCACGACTGCTTGCCTGGCTTTTGAAGTGATTTCCTCAACTTTGGCTTTTTGCCAAAGTTGAGAAGGGTATTTAAAAAATATTACAACTGCTCTTTTTCTTCCCCGCCTTCCGGAGAATCACCTTCCAAATCCGAAGCAGATTTTCCTTCCTCCGGATCTTCAGTTTTATCCGGCCCCGCCTTATCCTCTAAAACATTGTCCGGAGATTCAAAGGGAACCTCCTCCTGGGTGCCGTAGCTCGAAAGCCTCGTTAAACCAAGCTCGGCGTCGATCTCGGCGTCCATCTTTTCCTTTTCCGCCTGCCTGGCTTTGAGGTATTCCTCCAGTTCCTCGATCCGGGGCAGGTCCGACAGCGAGCTTAAGCCGAAATAGCGCAAAAACTCCGGAGTGGTCCCAAACAGCAGCGGCTTGCCGGGACGGTTATCGCGGCCTACTGCGGTAATCAAGTTCCGCTCCAGCAGGGTGGCCGTCACCCCGTCCACGTTGACCCCCCGGATGCTCTCCATATCGGCCTTGATGATGGGCTGTTTGTAGGCCACTATCCCCAGGGTCTCCAGGGAAGCCGCGGTAAGCCGGGACACCCGCCGGCCCCGGAAAAGCTCGCCCACCCATTTGGAATATTCCGGTTTGGTGTATATCTGGAATCCCCCGGCCAGCTCCACCAGGGAAAAACTGTGCCCGTTCCTCTCATATTCATCCTTCAGCTCGTGCAGCAACTGCCGCAATATCTTGAGGTCTATCTCGCCCAGGGTGGACTTGATCTTGGAGACTGGCAGGGGGACGTCGGTGGCAAAAAGCAGGGCTTCGATTATCCTCTTGGCTTCGGTGCGGTCCATAAGCATTTCCTTATCAATCGGTGTCGGGTTTATTAATGGATAAAATATAGCTTGACTTTAATGGTATGATATGATATTTTTACACGCTTTGTAAAGAGAAAACTAACGGCTAATCAATAATCAACAAAATTTATTTGGAGGGAATCAAGTTGGCAGAGACTAAAAAAAGAAACACCAAGAAAAAAATAAATTCGGCGGTAAAACGGGCCCGTCAGGCTATCAAACGAAGAACCGCCAGAATGGCGGTAAAAAGCAAGCTGCGGGGCACCATTAAAAAGGCCGCAATGGTTAAAACCGGAGAACAATTGCCTCTGGCTCATTCCCAGATAGACAAAGCCGCCCAAAAAGGCGTGCTTCATAAAAACACCGCCGCCCGGATGAAATCCCGTTTGGCCAAGGCCGTTAAAAAAGCATAATAGCCTTTCGATAAACAATGCCCCATTATACCATAAAAGAATCGTCCCGATAAAGCTCGGGACGATTCTTTTTTTGTTTTTATGTGCTGATGTTATTTTATTATGTTGGGCGTTAAGAATATCAATATCTCACGTTTGGCGGTGGCGGTGCTGGTGGAACGGAACAAAGCGCCGATAAACGGAATGTTCATCAATATTGGCACGCCTTTGATAGATTTTCCGCCCTTGGTCTGCAACAGTCCGCCGATGACTGCGGTTTCGCCATCATTGATCATTATCTGGGTGGTGGCCTCGTTGGTCAAAATAACCACCCCGCCCAAAATGGTGGCGGTGGGGTCCAGATCCGAGATCTCGGTCTTGACATCCATGGTGATATTTTGAGCCGAGTTGATGTGCGGGGTGACCGTCAGCACCATGCCGATGGTGTACATCGATGTTACGGTATTGCCGCTTTCATCCCTCAGTGAAATCGGGATTTTCTTGCCGCCGACTATTTTGGCTTCCTTGTTGTTGGTGGCCGAAATCCTGGGGTTGGAGATGGTATTGGCTTTGCGGTCGGACTCCAAAGCCGAGATGGTGGCGTTCAGCTGGGCAAAGGATCGAATGGTCCCGATATTGATCCCGGGACGGTCTCCGGTGGGCAACAATTGCGGCACCTGTATTCCGGGACTTGTTGGCCCCAAATTCTTGGTTTCCAGATTGCCCGCATAGCTTCCCACATTGGCTATAGACCAGTTGATCCCCAGATCCTTGGTGGCGTCCATGTCCACGTCGATGATCCGGGCAATGATCTCCACCTGCTGGGTCGGGGTGTCAAGTTGAACTATGAGGTTTCTGGCTTCAGCCTGTTTATCGGCTACGTCGGTGATCACCAGGGCATTGGTTCTCTTATCGACCTGAATGCCGCCCCGGTCGCTTAGTATCTTTTGGATAGAGCCCGAAAGTTCGCTGGCCACAGCATATTGAATGTAATAAACCATGGTCTTTAGTTCCACGCCCAGACTGCGGCCCCGCACTTCTTCCTGCATTTTGGCCGGAGTTCCCACCCTGATGATGGTGGAATCTTCGCCCCAGTCGGCGATCATGGCGGCCGATTTCACCATTTCGTTAAAGGCCATGACCCAGGGAACATCCTTCAAACGCATACTGATGTTGCCCTTGACGTCGCCGCCGATTATCAGGTTGCAGTTGGCCAGCTGGGCCATTCCCCGCAATACCGCTATGATGTCGGAATTCTCCAGATTTAAAGACACTCTTTTGCCGGCCAGGCCTCTTTTGCCTCTGGCGGGATAGCCTGGCGTCTTGGCAGCCACATAAACCGGCAATGCCGGCTGCATGGGGGTGGCAGGCAGCGCCTGATACTGCGGCGGAGCCGCCGGGGCCACCGGCGTAGCAGGCATTTCTTCCACCACCGGAGGCGGAGTGGACGGGGGCTGAGGTGCGGCAGTCGGCGGAGTGTAAGGAGCGGCCGGTTGTTCCACCACCGGGGCCGGAGCCGCCGGAGTCGGGGTGACTGGTACCGCCGGAGCGGCCGGGGTCTCTTCCACCACCGGGGCCGGGACCGCCGGAGTAACTGGAACCGGGGCGACCGGTGCCGCCGGAGCGGCCGGGGTTTCTTCCACTGCCGGGGGAGCGCTGGGAGGTAAAGCCGGGACGGCCGGGGTCACCGGAGCCGCCGCCACCTCCATCTCGGCGGTGCTGGCCTTCCACTCGGCAAACTGGGCGGTCTCCTTGGTGGTCAGCTTGATGACTATGTCGCTTTCCTCGGTCATCAGAATGTAGGAAGGCGATGAGGACATCTCTATCACCACCCGGGCAATTCCACCCTCCCGGTCGAAATGGCTGGTGCTGATGGTATTGATGCCTCCCCGGTTCAGGGTCAGGGTCTTATTGCCAAATCCGATGGTGGCTCCCTTGATGTCCAGTATTAGCCTGTCTGGCTTGGTCATGGTGAAATCCTTGGCATCCGGCACGTCATCGCAGCTGATGACCACCTCGGTAACGCCTTCGAATTTCCTGACCACGATGTCGTTAATTTTGAGGGCCCAAACCATTGGGCTTAAGGCCAGCACGGCCCCGGCAACCAGAGCCAGCCTGATTCCGATTTTGGATTTAATCATTTGCTTCGCCTTTTTTTATAGACTTTATGTGTCATTTATTGGTTGATTCGCAAATCCTGGCTCTCCCGCGTCAGCGGCAGAGAAAAATCTATTGGTTTCCCCTTTTCCACCTCCTGCCGGAATACTATGCTGGTGTCTTTGATGGCCAGCACCCGCCCGCCGATAAGCTGGTCGCCCTCCTTAACGACATAACCCACCCCCTGATTGTCGTGGACCAGGGCCAAGCGCCCGTTAGGCCCTTCGATAATGCCGGTCAGGGAAATGTTGGAAATATCCAGCGTGCCGACGGTATTTTCGCCGCTGCCTTCGCCCCGCTTTTGAATCACCGATTTAAACGGGTCGCGGCTGCCTTTCAGCGGATATTCATAGGTTTCGCTCTTTAAAAGGGTGTCTCCGGCCGGCGGCAAATTAACCGGCGCCGACTGTGCTCTGGAAACCGGAGCCGGCGTTGCCGGGCTGGCGGCCTTATTACCGGGCTGGCAGCCGCAGACCAGGGCCAGGGCCAGGGCTATCGCCAACGCCAGCAGATTAAGACTTGCCGGGTCTCTTAGGTTTGTCTGTATCTTTAGCATCTGATTTTACGCCTCCTGCTTTGTTAAATACAAAAGCTTTTACCACAAAGTCTGCTTTTACTGTTCTAGTTTTATCGTTATTGGGCAATACCTTGAGCTTGGCGGGAATCACTATCCGGCTCAAGGTTCCCAGATTGGCCATAAAATCCCCCAACTGGCTGTAAGAGCCGGTCACGCTTACATCCACCGTCAGCACCGAAGACAGCTTTGCCGCCGGCGATGCCGTCAGGGCGCCGGGCTTGAAGGCGGTGAAGCGGACCCCGGTTTTGATGCCGGCCTGGGTGATCTGACGCAGCAGGCTGGGAATGTCCTTCTCGTCCGGCAAAAGTTTTTCGGCCTGGCGCAGCTTTTTGCCCATGTTCTTCAATTCCATATTGAACTTGGTGGACTCGCTGACAGCCGCATCTAAAAGCCTGATCCCGGCCTCCAACGAATCCAGCCTTACCTTGCGCTGGCTTAATCTCTCGCCAGAAGGCTTGAAGGTCAAAAAATAGAACAGGGCGGCGATGGCCAGGCTTAAGACCACCAGCCCGATGGTGATCTGGGTTTTTATGTCTTTGATATCTATGTTCATTTATTCCCCTTTCCTCCGCCAATCAAGAGCGGCATCGGGTTGGACCAGTCGGAGAAGGCAGAGATATAGCCGTTAAAGGCCTGCACCCGCCAGAAATATTTTTTCCCCTCTTCCAGCCCCGAGTTGACGGTGAAGCTGGTGGTATCTTCCAGCCGCTGGTTGGCAATAAGATTGTTGAAGGAATCGCTGGCTGAAACGTGTATGATGTAGTTGGTGGCCTGGCTGACCCGGCTCCAGCTCAAAGTCAGTTTGGCGGGCTGCCGGGGATCCTGGGGGATGGCGCTTGCCGGGGATGGCTGGAAAACTTCCGGTTTATAATTTCCGGTTAAACTGAATTTTACCATTTCCCGGCCATCGATGTCCGCCTTGGAGGTTTGGGTCAGTTCGATGCCGCTGAAGCAGCGCGAGGATTTGAGGTTGTCCATCAACTCCACCACTATCAGATTGGAGAAAGTGGAGCCCTCTATGATCACTTTGCCGGCATCTTCGGAAAGAAGGGTCAGCCAGAGATAGTTAGGCAGGCACCGGTTGACAACTTCAATCAAACGGGCCGCATAGAACCGCCCCTGATTTATCAGGTTGACCTCGTTGAGCTTATCCTCCACCTCCTCTTTATTCTTCTTAAGTTCCTGGACCTTGACGTTGAGAATATTAAGACTGTCTATCTTCAGGCTGTCGCGTTTGATCTTGCCGTTGGTTATCTTGACGTCGGTCTGCTGCCAGGTATAGGCAACTATTGAAGCCGCTATTACCGCTACGAAGAGCAACGCGGCCGCCACCATCCCTACGTTGAACGGCAGCCGGGGCAGCGCGAATTTGAAGCCGGCGCCGGAGGGACGGACAGCGGCCACCCGGGCTATTTTCTGGTCGTGGATCAGATTGATCTGTATCATTTATTTTACCTCCCTTAAACCCAAGCCTACCGCTAAAGTTAACATGGGAGCTATTCGCTCGGCCCCGGTGACCCCGAACAGGTTGGGGTCGTATGATATTTTCTGCAGCGGGTTGACGATCTCCACCGGGATCTCGAATTTTTCCTTTAGATGGTCCTGCAGCGAGGGAATCAAGGCCCCGCCCCCGGAGAGGAATATCCGGCTCATTTTGTCGCTGCCGCCGGACATGGCCAGAAACGAAAGAGTGCGATCGATCGACCCGGCAAAATCAGTGGCAAAACTGGCAAAAACTTCGTTGGCTGACTCCTGGCTGACATCGGCCACGTTCTCGCCCTTGGTCAGTTCACAGGCCTGCTCATAGGAAAGCCCCAGGTTTTTCTGGATCACCTGCAGGCAAGCGTTGCCGGCCATGGGCAGGTCGCGGGTAAAATACGGTATCTTGTTTTTAATAAAATTGATGTTGGTGCCGTCGGCGCCGATATGCACCAAGGCCACCATCTCCTCCGGCGGCATGTCGTAATTGGCCTCGAAGGCGTTCTGGACGGCGAAGGCTCCGTAATCCATGATCACCGGATAAAGCCCGGCCCCGCTCAACAGATCCAGGTGCGCATTTAAGGTATCGTTCTTGACGGCAATCAGCAACACTTCCATCTGATTGTTGCCCAGGTCCGGATTCAGGATCTGGAAATCCAGCACCACGTCGGAGATCTCGAACGGCACGTGCTGCTCGGCCTCCCATTTGATGCGCTCCCGGGCCTCCGATTCCTTGAGCTTGTCCATGTTGATCCGCTTGGTAATGACCCCGCGCCCGGAAACGGCCGCCACCACCTCGTTGCCTTTTACCTTGTGGGTCTCGAAAAGGCCCTTGATGGCGTCGATCACCAGGGTCCGGTCCATGATTTCGCCTTCCACAATGGCCTCGGGCAGTAAAGGAGCGGAACCATAGTTCGTCAGGGTAATGCCCTTGCCGGTCTTTTGGATCTCGACGAACTTTATCTGGCTGCTTCCTATGTCCAGGCCCAGGGTGGCTGCTTTTTTACCGAAGAACATTTAACTATCCCTCTTATTTAATGTGTTCATTATGAGGAACCCATTATATTAAAAAAATGTATCTATTCAGGGCCACGAAGTTTCCTACGCAAAGCTTCGGCGACCAGGAACACCAAGCATGTCCTGAGCAATTAAAATAGGCTGTTTTGCAATTTTCGCTTTCGTAAATCTTTTTTCCAAAAGCGGTTTTTTTCTAAAACTTGTCCTGAGTTTACTAAAGGATGACATTTTTATGGTAGCTTCAAGAATTCTTCTATGATATTTGTCTTTGAGTCGGAGTTTACACCGATGTATAGAGGTGTAGCTAAAGGGTTGCAAAAAATTTATTCGCCGATGAATTTTTGGATCTCGGTTCCTTTAATCAGCCAGCGCTGCCCTACTTTTTTACCGATCAGGCCTTTTTGGCAAAGGCGCTTGCGCACTGTCTGGTCGGTAACGGCTAGAATCCGGGCAGTTTCTGTGACCGTGTACAGTTTGGCTGAATCTATTTCTTTTGGTGATACCGGCATATGTCCCTCGATAAGATGAGTGAGGTATGATTACCTATATATGATTATCTATTGATATGCTCTTTGTCATTTTATTATATTTACAGGTAGTTTGTCAAGTGTTATTTTAAAAAAAATAAAAAAAATAAAAAAAATAAATTTTTCTCTTGACAGCAGGGCTAACCTGCAATATACTATTCTATTGTAAGGGCATTTTTAACTAACACCGCAACTATCGAAAATTATTAAAAAAAATTTAAGGGAGGTTTAACCATGCAAAAGAAACCTTTAATCGGCTTAACCCTGGCGGCGGCCTTGATTGCCCTGGGTATTATGGGTTGCAGCGCCATCACCCCGGCCCCGGAGGTAAAGATCATCAGCATTTCGCAAAGCGCTTTTGGAGGTAACGACACCATCGTAACTACCATTACCTTCGAAAGTAAAAACAAAGTAGATGCCATAATAACCACCCAGCAATGTACCTACATTGGCCCCGGCACTGCCCCAATAAAAAAGAACTCTGACATTATTCATTACACCTTCTTTGTTAATGGTAAAACTACCGCCCCTATGGATATTACCCTAACCGGCATGAATGCCCTGCGCACCGCGGTAGGCGGTTCCCCGGCCACCATGTGGTTAAAGTTCTGGGGCGAGGACGCCTACGGGTATAACAAAACCTTCAGCGATTCTGTCTCGGTAAGTTTCTAAAACAAGTTTATTGAAATTTAAAAAAAGGAGCAATAATACCATGTTTTCCAAAAAAATATTGGCCATAGCAATGTTGCTGGTTCTGTCTGCGGCATTGCCCTTTACCTGGCTGGCCTGTTCCAAAAGCAGCCCCACCGCCCCAGGGGACGACACCACACCGCCGCCTACTACCACCACAATTGATTCGGTTATCCTCGCTCCCACCAGTTATGCTTTAGTGGTAGGAAATACTGTCCAGTTTACCGCTACTGCTTATGATTCCGGGGTTGCAGTATCATCGACCTATACCTGGTCTTCTTCTAATGCCACAATAGCCAGCGTCTCCACTACCGGGATGGTTACCGGCGTGACCGCCGGAGGACCGGTGACCATCACAGCCACCGTTACCGGCACCACCATGAAGGGCACCGCTTCGGTTACCGTGGTTTCAGCCTCTGCCGCCGGCGCCATCTATGTTACTTCAACACCATCCGGCGCCTCAATATATTTGGATGGGATCAGCGCTTCGGTGGGCACCACTCCTGATACCATCAGCCTTGTGGCCGCGGGTAGCCACGACGTTGACGTAATTTTGGCCGGGTATCCAACCCAAACCCGTACCATTAATGTGCTGGCCAGTCAGGTGACCCCGGTAAACTTTGTGATGACGGCCGCCGCCAGCATCATCATCTCCGCCAACCCCACCTCTATCGCTGCCGACGGCAACAGCAATTCGAAGATCACCGCCTATTTAAAGGACAGCCAGAACCACCCCATTCCCGACGGCAGTCTGGTCATTTTCAGGATCGTGGGCGTGGGCGGGATTAACCCCGGCATGATCACCGCCAACGACACCACCAATGCTGGCAAGGTCGAAGCCAACATCACTTCCAGCACTGTAGTGGGAAGCGTCAGGGCCTACGCCATTGCCGGGCCCGAGAGTTCATCCGTAACCATAAATTATACTCCCGGCGACGCAGCTGCCATAGGCCTCGGCGCTTCCCCGACGACACTGATTCCGGACGGGATTTCTTCGTCCACCATTACCGCCACAGTTACCGACGCCTACGGCAACCCGGTGCGGGCCGGAACCTCCGTAGCTTTTACAACTACTTTGGGAACCATTACCTCCAGCGCGACCACCAATACTGCCGGAGTGGCCACGGCCAAACTAACCAGTGCCACCAAGACCGGAACAGCCAACATTACCGCCACTTGCGGACAGGCCACGGCCCAGACTTCGGTGGTCTTCAGCGAAGGCGGAGCTACGCTTGCTTTGGGATCCTCACCGGCATCCATCCTGGCCAACGGCGTATCCGCCTCCACCATTACCGCCACATTGACTGACGGCGTCAATCCCATTTCGGGGCAGACCATCCTCTTTGCCACCAACTCCGGAACAATTACCGCCAGCGCTGTAACCAATGCCGCCGGCATAGCCACAGCTACTTTGGTCAGCACTGCTTCGGCGGCAAACATCATAGCCACCGTTACCGCCCAGGCTTTTGTGGTCAAGGGAAAGGATTTTTCGGCCTCAAAACTGCCCCAGACCACTACGGTTACTTTTGAGGGGGTTACTTTTACCTTGGGGGCCAATCCGGCCTCCATCACCGCTAACGGTTCATCCACCTCGGCCATCACCGCTACCCTTACCAAGACCGTCAGCGGCGCTCCCATTGCCGGGGCCGCGGTTAACTTTTCCACTGTACTGGGAACCATTACTGCCAGCGCCATAACCAACGCCTCGGGCGTGGCCGGGGTCACTTTAAAGAGCGGCAGCAGCACCGGCACCAACACCGTTACCGCGACCTACGGCGCAACCCTTACCCGCACCCAGACGGTTGAATTTACCGCCGTCGTCATTTCCACCGTTGCGGTAAGCGCCAGCAGTTCCTCCATAGTGGCCAATGGCACATCCTCCACCACCATTACCGCCCTGGTAAAAGACAACGCCGGTTATCCGGTACCCGATGGCACTCCGGTAACCTTTAATTCCAGCGCCGGCTCCATCACCCCCAGCTCGGCGACCAAGGACGGCTCTGCCACCGCCACCTTAACCTCCAGCAGCACCCCGGCCAGCGCTTCGGTTACCGCAACCGCCGGTAGCATCACCAGCGCCTCGATCACCGTCAACTTTATCGCCGGGGAGGCTGCCACCATTACTATTACCGCCACTCGGGATTCCCTGGTAGCCGGCAGTGCCCAGATCGACACCATCCGGGCCACAGTGCGTGACGGCTCCGGCAATTTAGTTCCCGACGGTGTGGTGGTGAACTTCGCCACTACTTTGGGTTCCATTACCAATTCCACCACCACCGTCAGCGGGGTGGCCACCGCCTATCTAACCCCCGGAACTGTTGCCGGCAACGCGGTTATCACCGCCACCAGCGGCACCGCCAGCGCCAACTACAATGTAGTCATCACCCCCGGCGGGGTAAACAGCATCGAGATTCAAACCAGCAGCAACACCATTCAGGTTTCGGGTACCGGCGGCATAGAGACCTGTGTTCTGACTGCCACGGTTTACGACCAGAACGGCAACAAGCTCTCCGACGGCACCAGCGTATCCTTTACGATCCTGCGCGGGCCTGGAGCCGGGGAAAACCTCAATAAAGCAGGTTATGGCCCGGTGGTCATACCCACCGCCGGCGGCGTAGCCAAGGTTTCGCTGAACAGCGGCACCAAATCTGGTACCGTGGATATCCGGATTACTTCCGGGTCCGTAACTTCGGGAGCGCCCCAGGTGACCATCACTGCCGGACCGCCATTCAGCCTCAGCCTCAGCACTGAAATTTATTCTAATGTCGCCAAACCATCTCCTGGCACTTACAGCGCAGGTTTTTCGGCCCTGGTCCAGGATAAATATTCCAATCCTGTAGCCGATGGCCGGGCTGTTTATTTCACTTTATTCACCGATAGCACTTTTACCACCCAGTTTGACAGTGCCAGCATAGAAGGATCCGGGGTTACCGGAGCCACTGTGCCTGGCAGCGGCATAGCAACTGTGAAAATGTTTTGGGACAGCAAGCCAACCTTCCATAACCTGGTGGTGCGGGCCGAAACTTCCGGAGACAGCGTTTGGAACCAGTTGGCCATAAGCATACCAATTGTGGACCCAGCCTTAGAGGTAGTATTGCCGGCCTATTTCGACAGCACCAAAGCCGTGGCTGATACCGTCAGCCTCTCCGCCCGCCTAACCGATGCCTATAATGTAGGGATAGACAGCGGTGCTGTATATTTCTCGGCCAGCGGCGGAAAAATATTGGTGCCAATGGACGTTACCGATATCAACGGCTGGGCATACTCGCAGTTGGTTATTCCCGCCAAACGCCAAAAAGATATTGAAGTCACTTTCCAGTCTTGCGGAGTTGAAGTAAAAAAGACCATCACGGCCTCTGGCGGTAAAAAGAAATAGCTTTTACCCACAAACCCCCCGCTGGAATTTTTCCAGCGGGGGGTTTTACTTAACTGCGGCCGCCCCTTGACGAGAACACGCCGATGTCACCCTGTGGCGCCAGCCCTGTCTGGCTTTTGAAGGGCCTGGCCCAATCCATAGATTCTTCGGTAGTTAAGCGTAAAGCATTGCTCAGAATGACGAAAACGCCCCTCGTCATCCTGAGTGCTGCTGAATGCCCGTCTGCCGAAAGAAATTGCCAAACGTGCAAGGACAAAAACAAGAACCCCGCCGGGCCTTATAGACGGCGGGGTTCTTCTGTAGCCTATAACTTTGCCCTCTCCTAAAGCATTAGGAGAGGGTTGGGTGAGGTCGTTTAGTACATGTCTCCGTAACCGCCGCCGCCCTGGGGCATGGGCATCGGTTTTTCTTCCTTGGGCTTCTCGGCAATCACGCACTCGGTGGTCAACAGCAGGCCGGCGATGCTGGCCGCGTTCTGCAGGGCGATCCGGGCCACCTTGGTGGGATCGATCACGCCGGCCGCTACCAGGTCTTCCACCTTGTTAGTCTCGGCATTGTAGCCCATGGCGGGCAGGGCAGCCTTCTTGATCTGGTCCACTATCACCGCGCCCTCCACTCCGGCGTTGTTGACTATCTGGCGCAGAGGTTCCTCCAGGGCCCGGCGGATGATGTCCACCCCGATCTTGGCGTCGCCCGAGCATTTAATCCCGTCCAGCGAGACTATGGCCCGGATGTAGGCCACGCCGCCGCCGGGGATGATGCCCTCTTCCACCGCCGCCCTGGTGGCGTGCAAGGCGTCCTCGACCCGGGCTTTTTTCTCTTTCATAGCGGTCTCGGTGGCGGCCCCGACGTTGATCACCGCCACTCCGCCGGCCAGCTTGGCCAGCCGTTCCTGCAGTTTTTCCTTGTCGTAGTCGCTCTTGGTTTCTTCGATCTGGGCCTTGATCTGGGCGATGCGAGCCTTGATGTCCTTTTCCTTGCCGGCCCCTTCGATGATGGTGGTGTTGTCCTTGTCCACCGTCACCCGCTTGGCCTTGCCCAGGTCGCTCAGCTGGGTGTTCTCCAATTTAAACCCGACCTCCTCGGAGATCACCTTGCCGCCGGTCAGGGTCTCGATGTCGGTCAGCATCTCCTTGCGGCGGTCGCCGAAGCCGGGGGCTTTGACCGCGCAGACCTGCAAGGTGCCGCGCAGCTTGTTGACCACCAGGGTGGCCAGGGCCTCGCCTTCCAGGTCTTCGCAGACGATGACCAGGGGCTTGCCCAGCTGGGCCACTTTTTCCAGGATCGGCAGCAGTTCCTTCATGGCCGAGATCTTCTTGTCGTGGATCAAAATGTAGGCGTCTTCCATCACCGATTCCATCCGCTCGGAATTGGTAACGAAGTAGGGGGAGATGTAACCCCGGTCAAACTGCATGCCTTCCACCGTTTCCAGAGTTGTTTCCATGCCCTTGGCCTCTTCCACCGTAATCACTCCGTCCTTTCCCACCTTCTCCATGGCGTCGGCGATCAGGTCGCCGATGGTCCGGTCGTTGTTGGCGGAAATGGTGGCGATGTTGGAGATCTCGGCCTTGCCCTTGGTGGGCTTGGAGATCTTCTTGATCTCGCCGATCACGGCCTCCACCGCCAGGTCAACGCCCCGCTTTAGGTCCATGGGATTGGCCCCGGCGGTGACGTTCTTCAGCCCCTCCTTGTATATGGACTGGGCCAGCACCGTGGCGGTGGTGGTGCCGTCGCCGGCGATATCGGCGGTTTTGGAGGCCACTTCCTTGACCATCTGGGCGCCCATATTTTCGTAGGGATCATCCAGCTCGATCTCCTTGGCTACGGTCACGCCGTCCTTGGTCACTACGGGCGAGCCGAATTTCTTCTCCAGCACCACGTTGCGGCCCTTGGGGCCTAAGGTCACCTTGACCGCATTGGCTAATTTGTCAATCCCGCGCTTTAAAGCCTCGCGGGCCTTGACGTCGTATTCGATCATCTTGCCATTTGCCATGACGTTTCTCCTTGTTTATTATAAATATTTATTGCCCTTTGGGAAACCCTAAACCCTAATTTCGAATCTCTAAATCACCGCCGTTGGCGGGATCCCGCTGTTGCGGGACAAACCAAAATTTATTAATTGTAAAACCCGAAAACTGCTCGGGAATTAGAATTTGGGTGATTGTAATTTGTTTAGGATTTAGTTTTTGATATTTCGCGCCTCAGCCGATCACCGCCAGAATGTCGTCGGTGTGCATGATCAGGTACTCCACGTCATCAATCTTGACCTCGGTCCCGGAATACTTGCCGTAAAGCACCTTGTCGCCGGCTTTAACGTCCATGGCCATGCGGGTGCCGCTGTCGGAGATCTTGCCCGGGCCGGCGGCCACCACTTCGCCCTCCATGGGCTTTTCCTTGGCCGTGTCAGGAATAATGATTCCGCCCTTTTTGGTTTCCTTGGCTTCCAGCGGTTTTACCAGCACCCTATCTCCCAGTGGCTTGATTTTGGATAAGGTAGACATAAGTTTTAAACCCTCCTAGTGCTTAATGGTTGATTGATATTTTGTTTGTCTGTTTTATACGGCTACCGATAAAAATATATAACACCTTGCAAAACAAAATATTATATATTGTTAAGAGCGACTGTGTCAATGCAGAATTTTGCCGTCTGTAATTATACTCAATTTTTACTGAAATTTCAAGCCCTATTTTTCTATTTTCCTATGTGTAACGGTCTGGGCGTAAGCTGCGGGCCAAGCTGGAGAAGCGGGCAGAGTTTCAATCCACGTGCGCGTGCGACTTGTTACCACCGCATCCGGTCAGTATAACGCTGATAGAATACGAGTTTCAATCCACGTGCGCGTGCGACTTGTTACGTATTCCGGCTCAGTCCCTTGCTTAAAATGCTGCGTTTCAATCCACGTGCGCGTGCGACTTGTTACACCCC
>JACQXR010000114.1 GCA_016208585.1 candidate division TA06 bacterium
GCCACCAGATTCCGGCCCAGGGCCCCTGCCGCCCCGCTGGACTGAAGGATTGATGGAAAGGATCGGAGTAATCGTAGCCGAAATTCATGGTCAGCGGCTTAAAGCGCAGATTGGCCCCGGTGGTCAGCGAAAGACTTTTGCGGTTTGACATCTTTCCCTGAATCAGCCGATCCCTGTCGGTCAGGCCTAAAGAGATATCCCAGCCCAACCAGTTCCAGGGTTTGACCTCCAGCCCCAGCCCGCCCGAGTTCGTCTTGCGGGTAAGCGAATCTTCGGCCAGGCTGCTTTGGAAATAGATGAAATACGGTTTAAGCGTCAGCCGGGATAAAACTTCATGCCTTAAGGTCATCCCGTAAATCTGCCGGGTGCCGGGTTTGATGAACTGGTCATAATAGTCGGGCTGCATTCCGCCAAAGGCCTTCAGCTCCCAGAGCCTGCCCTGCAGCCCAAAGTTAAGCCCCCGGACCGAGCTGTTGTTCAGCCCGCTGGTGTGGGGCAGGGACGGGACAAAATCTCCCAGATCAAGGTTCAGTTTAAGGCTTTTGATGGGATACCGAGCGATGCCGGCATTGAAGGCGCGGACATAGCCCCCCAGGAACGGGGTGTAACCGAACTCCAAATCTGCTTTCAGGTCAAAGTTTCCCGCCGTCTTAAAAAGATTGAAATCCACTCCCTGGCGGCTGTCGTAATAGCGGTAATTGCCGTAAAAATTCTCCTGGGTCGTATTGGAATAGGTGATCAGCAGGCGGTCGTAGGCCAAACCGCCCGTTACCCATAAAACCGTCAGCAGGGCTGGTAAAAATATTATGTGAAAGGATCTTTTCCTCATTTATCCTACATCTTCAGCCACTCGTGCCAAAGGCAGACCAGCCTATATGGGTTTACATGCCCACGGCCCCGCTGTAAGCGGAGCCTCGCCGTTGGCGTGGCGTGGCAGTGGCTGGCTATATGAACTTTCTTGACGAAGACCAGCCGTGGATGGCGGTGGCGGAAAAGCCACCAGGAACCGAGGCGGAAATAATATACCACAATAAAACTGAATGATAACAATATCAACAAAGGGTTATCGTGTTATGTTTGTTGTGTCATCTCATGCCTGCAAAAGCAGGCATCCAGTAAAATATCTGGATTCCCGCCTTCGCGTTTGTCAATAGGGGAATAAAAATATTTTAAATACAGCTCTACCTCAGCTTGACCATCTTCCCGCTCCGCACCCAGCCGCCGATGTTCAACTGGCAGTAATAAACCCCGGCCGAGACCTCATGCCCGAAATCATTCCTGCCGTTCCACCTGACCGCATATTCCCCGGGTTCACGAAACTTGCGGTCAATCAAGGCCCGCACCAACTGGCCGTTGTTGTTATATACCTTCAGGCTCACCATGGCCTTGTCCTTTACCTGATACCGGATGACCGTGCCCCGGGTAAACGGGTTGGGCGCATTCGGGCACAGCCTGTTCACGAAGCTTGGCGCCCTGTCCTCCGGCTGGCCGCTTACCCCGACATATACCACGCTCACCGGACCGTAAAATATGCTGTCGGTATTAAGAGCCTTGGCCTGGACTTTATAATAGTAAAGCAGGCCGGCAGTAACGGAAGAGTCGTTGAACGAGTAGCGCAAGGTGTCAAGCGATAACTTAACGGTATCGTTGGTTTCATAGACCACGCTATAGCCGTAATCCCCGCCTACGGCCCTCCACAGCCTGAAGCCCCGGTTGGCATACTGGCTTAAAGTTGACCACTCCACCCTAACGCAGCTATCCCGGGAAACGGCGGTCAGGCCGCCAAAGTTGGCCTGGCCGCAGATCTCGTAGATGTAGGTCTGGTAATTGCCGCCAACGACATCGCTATTGCCAAGGCTTAGAACTATCTCGGCATACCCGTTCTGGTTGACATCGCAGAGTATCGTTCGAACATCATCATAATGTTCCAACCCGGCAATGCTTGGCAAATCCAACCTATGAATTTCTTGATACTGGTTATCGCCGGTGGACTTAAATACCGAGACTTGGTATCCGTCCATACATATCATTTCATCTATCCCGTCTCCGTCAACATCGCCTATGCCTATGTCGTAAGCCACATAATTAGGGCAGCCGGGATAGCCCACTGCGCTGGGATATCGCAGGTCAAAGGAATCGGTCCAGACTTCGGTAAAGCTGTTATCCCCGGTGCGTTCAAACAGGCTAAAAAAGGTGGTGTAAGGGCCATATAGACCATATATGTTTATTCCGCTGCAGGCGAACTCCAATTTTCCGTCCTGGTCCATATCAACGTTCCTGTTGGGTTCGGGAGGCGCAAACTGGTAGATACTATGGTAATCCAAGGCTACAGGCATACTGTCTATTTTGAGATAGGCATTATCACCCCCTTGACATTCGTAAATAAATATAAAGGCTGGTTTACTGCCGCTGCCACTGTTTCCAAAGCAAAACTCGGTTCGTCCATCTTTGTCAAAATCATTAATAGCTATATCCACGGCCATATAAGAAAAATCATCGTTAAACACATTCTCAAAACTGTCGTTTCCCGTACATTCAAATATACCCAATCTCTCGCCACCAGTAATAATGTCCCTTTTCCCATCCTGGTCTAAATCACAAAAATATGAGGAGTAATGGCCCCGTCCCTGATCAGCATCTACCAATGAATCAGTCATCATCAAACGATTGGGGAAGGAGTCGCTAGAAACACTCTCAAAAAGTCTAAGTATGCTCAAGATGGTGCCAAACGCCGTATAAGGTGAAGAAAAATCAGTCAAATTATCAGTATCTATCTCACCAAGACATTGCTGCGATTCTTGATCACAGTAAAAGGAATCGACTGCCGAATAAATATTATTTCCTTGAGATTCCATAAAAAGACTCTGCCAATCTATAGTACGATATACGAGTAATATTTCTCTCTTGTCATTGTGATTAGCATCTCCATACAATAACTCTATATCCCTCGGGTGTCCAAAATGAGCCACCTGGGCAAAGGTATGCGGATTTAAGCCCTTTTGCTTTTTTGCCCCCGGAATACTTTGGATAAATAATACCGGTATTGCTATCAGCAAACAGGCGGTGATTATTCGTTTCATATTTGTCTCCTTTTTGACCTTCTCCCTCCGTAGCGGCTGACCATGTTCCACATATTTTGCTGGACACGGGAGGGATGGAATTTATAATTGGGGAGATCTACATAGGCTAATGCTTTGAACAATAAGGGATTAATGAATAAAATACTATTCGGTGCGGATTCAATAGTATTGCCAAGTATCTGCCTTGTGTGTAATAGACACCCCTGACCAATTGTACTGGCAGCATATTTGACAAGGCAAAATACTGGTGGTTTTAATTTTTCTTATTGATTGGGACATAAGCAGTTGTGCGTTCATGTTCTTAGTGGGTCGTTGTATTTCTTCGGTCTCCAGCAAAAGATATGGGTAAAGATCAGCCGTAGCTGAGGGGGATAGAGGGGGCGGTCACCCCCGTAAGACACACCCCAACTTCCCCTCCCGCCACGGCGGATTTGCAACTTTCTAGAGGGGGGATAAGAGGGGTGTGTCCAGGGGCCAAAGTCGAGGGGTTATCTCACCATTATCAGCCGCTTGCTCAGGCTGCCTTCTCCGGTAGTCAACCGATACATATACACGCCCGCGCTTGCTTCCCGGCCGCCATCATCCTTGCCATCCCACTCTGCGCTATACGCCCCGGCGCCCTGTATGCGGTTCACCAGGGTCTTCACCAACTGCCCGGCTATGTTGTAAACCTTTAAACTAACATGGCCGTTAGCCGTAAGCTGATAGCTTATAGCAGTGCTCTGGCTGAACGGATTGGGCGCATTCTGCTCCATTCTGAATTCTGCCTTCTGCCCTCTGCATTCTGCGTTGCCCGCCGTCTGGCTTCCGCCGCTCTTGGTTTCTGCCTCCCGCTCGTATTCATATAGCTCCAACCCGGCACAGTTGGCGTAATCGCCGCTCATCTTCTTAATGCTGATGATTATTTCCTTGTCAGTGGCGTAGGCGTCCTCGGGAACCCACATTTCCACCGTCTCGGCTTGGCCGGCCTTCACCTTCATCAGCCGCTTGGCGGTTCCGTCTATGCTTGCCATCTGACGCCACTCGGTTGTTCCGCCGTGCCGGCCGATTAGCCTGACCTTGTATCTCATCTCCGGTTTTAGATACGGCAGCCGGTAGATGAGTTCGTCATAATCGTAGTCTATGTACCAGACCGAGCCGGTTAAAACCAGATATCCGTCCCGTTGCAGATTATACGGGGACGGCTCTTCCTGGCCGGCTTCCACCACGATGGCGGCCGTGGCCGAAAAGTCCTGCTTGGAAAACTGAATCTCGTGGCTCCATACAGGCGATGGCAAGCCGCTCCACTGGTCGGTCCAGGCCAGGGCCACATGGCCGCCGGTGGCATCCTGCCAGAATTCCATTTGGCCATACTTTGACTGGGTGGTATTGTTGGAGATGTTGGCGCCATCCAGCATAATCTCCCAATTAGTGCCGGAGAGATTCTCGCTCCAGCTAATATGCGTACCGCGTATCTGCGGCCACCGGGAGTCCTGGTCAGAAGTGTTGGAGACTAGATAATAAGGAGACCAACTGTATCCAAGTATCTTGGAGCTTCTCCATACTTCGTATTTTCCTGTCTCTGCCAAAATTGCTTCCCAAACTGCGTGGACTCTATCTCCAAAGAAATCCACAAAGCCACTGCCCGCTATAGGTCCGGTATCACGGGATAGATCAATCGGCGCGCTCCAGGCTCCGCCCTCCCGGCTGGAATACCAAACCTTGTCGCCTTGGGACCAGGCTGCGTGGGGCACAAAGTTAAAATCCAGGCACACGCTGGGCGCGCTCATATCGGTGCCGCCACAACTTTCCTCGGCAATCACCTCGTCGGCAAGTAAATTCCAATCGCTGTCAAACTTAGCGTAGCGAATGGCCCAATCCCAGGTCGCTCCATTTGTCCCCGGCACATGGGTTACTCCGAGGGTTTTCCTGACTAAATGGATTCTACCATCGGAATCCCTCATCATCGCCGGAGGCGAAAATTCGGGAGAATAACTTGCCGTGCCAACGCCGGGAATATACCAAGAGCTGCTATAGTCTGCAGCCAGTTGGGTTTTTGCCCAGGCGCCGGGCAGAGGCGCAGCGGCATAACTGCGCGCTCCGTATAAGTATACCCCGCCATCCCAGTGTCCGGTATAATTTGTCCACCAATCGTAGCGTGGGAGCGCTTCAGTCCAGATCACTGAGAGGCAGGGATATTCTCCATTGCTTATGAGAGACCTGCTGCTCCAACTCGCGCCGCCATCGGTAGTCCCCACAGAAAAAACCTGATTGCCGACACTAACATCGGTGTAAACCAATGAAATGTCATCGCTCCCTGCAAACCGGCCCAACTTGCGGGTTTCGGTGCCGGCGGTGGCCCAGTCAATTTCGGTGCCCCTCACCTTTACCGCCTCGGCCACGCCGGCCACAAGCCCTGTCAGGCACAGGGCAACTATCAAGCGTTTCATTTTTTCCCTCCTTGTGGTTTGGTTTGATTGTTTCTGTTGGTTGGTTGTTTTTTGTTGGTGAAATACCCCCGTGAAGTTGCAGTTTTAACATATTCCATAGGCTTCCTTAACGTGAATAACAGTCGGTATAAATCAGCGTTCATCAGCGTCCGGGACCCTCGCTACCTGAATGAATGGGACGGTCATATCTTGAATTTAATCCAGCATTAGAAAAATTTTGTGCTTTCGTGCCTTTTCCGCCACCGCATATAAATCCATATAGGCGGATCTGCCTTCCTCCTACGGCGGACAGGTTGGCATGAGTGGCAAGTATAATTTCCGTTACCATTTATCCTTTGGCTCTTTTTTGGGCCTCAAGTTTTTGCCGGGTGCGCTCCAAATTCTTTTTGGCATTGGCATTGCCGGGGTCAAGCTTTAAAAGTTTCTGCCAGACCCCCAGGGCCTGCTGATATTCGCCTCCAGCGTATAATTTTGTCCCCTGGGACAAAAGGTTTTGGATCTCCCGGGGCGAGGCCTTGGGCACCGGGACCGGGAACCCTTTCTTGGCCACCTGCCGGGATTGGGTGGGGGCCGGAGATTTTATGATGGGCCAGGCATCTGACTGGGCCTGGTCGGCAATCAGGTTTACCCGGGCTTCGGCCACCAAAATTTCGGCGCCGCCGTAATCCAAGGTGGCTTGCAGGGCATAACGGCCCGGTTCAATGTTCTCCAGCGGCAGCCTGAAGGCCCGTTGGGAAAAAGGGAAAACCGCCTCCCGGTTTTCATTGACCATCAGTTTACCCAGGGTAAACCCCCGGTCGTTTTTAATCTCCAGGGTTCCTTCCGGCCGCAGCAAAAGACTTCCGTTGTTTTTTAAGGTTATCTCGGCCACTGCCGGACCCCGGGCCGATGGCTTTTTTACCGCCAGCCCGGTCACTTCGGCTTTCTTTTCCCCGGAGCCGGGAACGGTTTCCAGAATTATGCAGCCCACCCGGGCGGTTATCTGTGATCCCGTTCTTTTAAGCGCCGCTTGCGGCTTGGTGTGGAAGAACAGCGCCCCGATATGGCTGCCCTCGGCTTCTAAGGGGACTTTGATGGTATAGCGCACCTGCTGGCTGGCGCCCTGGGGCAGGTCAAATTCTATGGGGTTGATGCTCAGCCATTCCACGCAGCCATAACTTAACGAATCCTCTGTGAATTCAAGTTCGCCGTAAAGCGACATTTTAACATTCAGGGGATATGCGTAAACCCGATGCTTGAAGGCGGTGGGATTCTGAACGATCAGCACCCCGGTCTGGCTTTCCCCCGCCAGCACCGACAACTC
This sequence comes from candidate division TA06 bacterium, assembly GCA_016208585.1. NCBI lineage: Bacteria > candidate division TA06 bacterium. Next base: position 6,813 of record JACQXR010000114.1, read on the forward strand.
AATTTTAGGCGGCCAGACATTGAGGCCGATATTGCCCTGCCCCGCAGCCTTAAGCGGAGCCAGACAAAAAATTGACGATATCAAAACTAAAATTAAAGTTGATTTGTATTTCATAAAAATTAGAGATGATTCACTAAACGTTTATAGAACATTCAACCGATAATACAATGAGGACATAATTGACAGAATTTACAGTTTTTTGGAAATTAATCCTGTGAATTAGGCCGCCTCCGGCGGCACACTTTGTTGCCACGCTTGCGTGCCGTAGCACTTCAGCGCGCAGGCACGACCTTTAGGTCGTGGACCCCTGGCAATGGAATTTATATGGCTTTAGCCAAAAATTAATTGAAGCGAAGTCGAAGAGATCAGGACAAGTTTTGGCTAAAGCCGGCTTAATTCCTTCATTTTAATTGATCTCCTGTCATGCTCAAGGTAAAAAAGAAAACCACAAAAAACCCAACGGCGCGACGGCTGCTATAAAATTTAGCCGCCGCCGCGCCGTATGGTGCCGGCCCCTGAATGTTACGGAGTTACGGTCAGGGTGTAGGTCAGCGTGTTGATGTAGGTGCCGGCCGCCTGGGTGTCGGGAACTAAAAGCTGCAGTTGCTGGGTAATGGTAGTTCCCGTCGGAATGTTCTTCCGCTCGGCGGCATCGCAGGTGTAGAACAGGGTAGGGGTGGTGGTTACAAACTCGGTGGCGGCCGCATCGGCATGAACTCCCAGCCCGCCGGTGCTGGTGTGGGTAAAGTTGGCGCTGGGGATGGTCTCAACGATGGCGGCGTCGGTCAGGATCTGATCCTGGTTGACCTTCAAATACCAGGTATTGTTCTTGAAGTTGCTCTTCACCAATATGCCCACCGTTTTAGTGTTGTCCGAAGTTCCCGGAACCATGGTAGTAACACCGTCCCCATAAGTGATGGTGCTGCCGCTGGCCGGCGTCAGAGTCATGGTGAACACCCCCACCACCTTAACTTCGATGTTGGTGGTGCCGGTTTGATCAACCTGCGCCAAGGCCATGCCCGCGAACAGGGCCACCGCAACAGTTGCCAGTAGAATCTTTTTCATTCTTGTCACCTCCTTTCAATTAAAATTACGTTGAATACCTGTAAAAGTTCACTTCTTGTCCAGCAGGCCATAGATGCCCAGGCCGATGGCGGCCAGGAGCAGGAGCTGGGCTATCCAAACGTAGACGTGCGGCAAGTTGCCCAGAAACAGCCAGGGCAGGATGTTCAGTTTTTCGAGGACGGCGATCAGCAGGCATCCGGCCGCCAGGATGAACAGCGCCAGCATGGATTTCTTCATGTGTTTCCTCCTTTTAAGTTGTTTGGTGGGTTGGTTTTCTTTTTAACGTTTTTGCCTTTTTGCAAAGTTTACTGAACTCAGGTATAAATTTGACTGGCCAAGACACAGGAAAATAAGACATCAAACAAAGTAACGCAAACGGATTCCTTCGTCGCTTCGTTCCTTGGATTGAGGGAAATATTTCCGCTACTTTAAACTGATCAGAATCTGCCGTTTGTCCCGGGTGAACGCTATTTTATCCTCCCGGGCCAGCCATCCCAAAGCAAAATATAAGGATTTATCGTCGAGCTTGGCGGCCTTTTTCAGCGCAGCGATATTAGATGGGCCCTTTTGGTCCAAGGTTTTCCAGATCTTCCCGGCATTTTCTCCGATGGTTGGAATCCACATAGTTCCTCCAATAATAAATATTTGTTTTTATTGTTTCAAAGCATACCCTTCCGGTAGAACGAAACGCCGCACCCACAGGGACATGACGGCCCACTACGCCGAAGTATGCAAATATGATTGCCCAAGGCTACGTAGGCTGTACATCACGTCCCTGCAATGCGCCGGGCACGACGCAGACAGCCCTATAGAATAACCAGGGTGGGAAGCCGTAGCCGAAGAATGAGATTATGACGCCGCTTCTTTAGGGTTGGCTTATCTCGCTGTTTGCTGATTCCGATGCTTTGTTTACCGCTCCCGCCCCCAACTCTCGCTCCAAGTCTTCAATCTTTCTTTTCAGCGCATCTTTTTCGCCGTGTTTTTCTCTATCCGAAATTCTGGCAAGAATGGCTAAAGCGATCAGCATTAAGAAAACACTCCAGACCGGGACAAACCAGCTATATGTTCCCGTGAGATGTTGAATCAAAGCAATCATCCCCATTAAAAAAATCACCGCCGCCCAGATAGTCATTTTTTGCCTCCTTTATTTATTCTTTTGGATTATTTAAGTTTTTAGACAATAAAACCCACCCTATGTATTGCCTAATGTAAAGCATACATTAATAAGGATGGCGGGAATAATCCAAGGCCTATTTTAGATCTATCGTGGCGCTACGTTTTTCGGAGTGGAAATTTATTTTCCCCTCCCTGGCCAGCCATCCCAAGGCAAGACATAAATTTTTGTCATCAAGCCCGGTAAGTTTTTTTAAATTGGCCGCATTGGGGGAAGCTTTTTGATGCAGCGTTTTCCAAACCAAACCTGCGTTTTTGCCTATTTCCGCAATATTTATTTTAAACCCCTGTAATTTTAGGCCGCATAATCTATGCCAACAAATAAATCCATAAAACCTGATATTTGATTATTCCCTTCGTTCGGGCCTACGCCCGCCGAGTGCCTCCACTAAAGCTACGGCACTTGAATAAGGCAAGCAAGTAGCGTAAGCGGAAGGGCTGCGGCCCGCAGGCAGGAACGCTGGACACCGGGACACTTTGGAACTCATCCCTTCGTAAGCAACTGTAGTAGTCGTCTCAGGGCAGGCTCCCTCTGTCCCCTTCTCTTGGATAAATGTGGGCTAACATCAAGTAAGAGAAGGAGAAGCAAAGCATGCACTGAGAAATACTTGCAGTAGACTTACGAAGCGATGCACTGAGTAAAACCAACTTGTTTTACTCATGAAGTGTGGGGTTGAGTTTAGATTCTCAAACTCTCTTATAGTTCTTTCCTGAACCTATGGGATAATCATATCCTGACCAAATAATGTATCTTTGTTAAGAATAAACCCTGTTTGACCCAGGTAGATTTCTGCAAATGTTGCATTGTGCAATTAGGTTGCATAAATATGGTGGGCAATTGACCCCGATGTATCGGGGCGGCCTTCTGCGTCAATTATTTGGCGGGTGTCCCGATACGCTCCGCTCTATTAGACTTCTGCCAAGCTCTGGAGTCTATATGGTGGGCGATGAGGGACTCAAACCCCCGGCCTTCTGCGTGTAAAGCAGACGCTCTAACCAACTGAGCTAATCGCCCGGCTAATATTATTGCTCCGTCATCCCGAGAAAAGCGCCATGCTTTGCAACCGAAGGACGCCCTTCGTTGCTGGGCGATAGGCCCAGGTAGAATGATATCTCGTTGTTTTTCTCTGACCGGTCAACCGTTTTCCCTTGGCGGGCGATGACCCCGATTAATCGGGGCTAACCAGCCATGGCCGCCGAAGTCATTGACAACTGACGAAGGCGGCTGAGCTAATCGCCCGGCTAATATTATTGCTCCGTCATCCTGAGAAAAGCGCCATGCTTTGCAACCGAAGAACGCCCTTCGTTGCTGGGCAATAGGCTCAGGTAGAATGCTGTCTCGTTGTTCTTCTCTGACCGGTCAACCGTTAATTTTTTTTAATCTTTGACAAGCCCTGAAAATATCACGATCCGGAAAACTGATTATTTTAAAAACCATACTGTTTTTGACAAATTTAGGGAACTTACCATTTTACATTATAGCAAAATTACACGATTAATGTCAAGTGAAATATTAATTATTTTTTACTTTTCCATGGACCCCAAATAATCTATGGGATCAATGGCTTTTCCCTGAAAACGCACCTCGTAATGCAGGTGCGGACCGGTGGAGCGGCCGGTGGAACCTACCGCTCCGATTATCTGGCCCTTTAAGGCCCGGTCTCCTATTTCCACTTCTATCTGGGAAAGGTGGCCGAACCTGGTGGTATACCCATTGCCGTGGTCCAACTCGATCAGGCGGCCGTAATCGCCCATCCAGCCGGCGTAGACCACCACTCCTTCGGCCGGGGCCAGGACCGGAGTTCCCTTGGGAACCGCGATGTCTATCCCGGCGTGGTTTTCGGAATGCCCGCTGCGGCGCCAGCGCCGCACCCCGAAGCCCGAGGTCATCCGGCCGAATAGCGGGGCCAGTTCCGGGGTGTCCGAGACCAGCGATTCCTTGGTGGAAAGGTAGTCGTCGATCTCCTCAAGGATCTGGCTCTGCTCGACGATGCCCGGCCGCACCTTGCCCTCCAGCGGTCCGGGGTCTATTGGTTTGCTTATATCCTGCCATCCGATGTAGATTCTTTCGCCGGAAGGGCCGCCGGCGGCCTCGTGCTCGTCCACTATGTTGGATGTCTTGAACCCGGCTTGGATCTTGACCTTCACCGCCAGCTTTTTCACCGCGTCCAGCTCCCGGGCCAGTCCGTTGACCGAGGAGAGGTAGACCGAGCGCTCTTTTTTAAGCTGGGCCTGGAGCGATGCGATGTCGTGGGCCAAAGAATCTCTGACCTGGCCGTACTTCTTGCGTTCCTTCCGTAAAACTTCGTTCTCCTTGAAGGTGGGCTCGAAAGCCGTCTTGAGCTTGTAGTGATACAGGTAATGCCTGGTGATGAAAAAACCAGAGACTCCCAGAGCCGTTACCGTTGCCAGCAAGAGGATGTTCAGCCACCGCGAGTGAAAGAACACCGACTTCCCCTGCTCTCCGTGGTGCGGCAGGATGATGAAGGAATAAGATTTTTTGAAGATCATAAGCTCCCTTTAAACCACCAAGACACTAAGGCAAAATTCGTAAATCGTTAATTGTTATTTAGTTCTCCCTGAAAAACCCGCTAAACACTCGAAAAAGCGCGAAATGTTGAATTCAGAATATTACTTTAACATATTTTGTGATCAATAGGTTATGGATTTTCTGAGTTTTCGTGTTTTTCGCGTTTTTCGCGGGAAAAGGGTCTTTTTCACTTCCCGTGCTTGGTCTTGATGATGGTGGCGCCCCCGGTGAAGACCCGGCCCGACTTGGTTTCGTCGTATTTGATGAAAATATTCTCCGGGTCTATTTGCAGGTGCTTGGCCAGTTCCTCGGCGATGGTCAGCATGGCCGTTTCTATCTCGCTGTCGCTCTTGCCCTCAAAGGCCATCATGTTCACCAGCGGCGGATGGGTGGCGTAAGGCTGGGCTTTGGCCTGGGCCTCGCCTTCGATGTATGAACCCGGCGCGATAGTGGTCCAGGTGGCCCAGACCTGCTTGGGCTCTATCCCCATCTTGTCGGCCAAACGCACGCAGATGGTTTTTAGGGCCTCGGCAGTATCCACCTCTTCCTTTTGAGGCAGGGCTTTTATTTCGATAATGGGCATGTTCGCTCCCCAACAAATCATTGAGTCGTTCACCTTAACAGCCTTTTATTCATACATTATGCAATTTGAAATTTGCATTTTCCATTTTGAATCCATTCACAGACAGGCATTACTTAGGGCAGGTTTGAATTTTGTCTTCTGCCTTCTGCATTTTGAATTTATTTTCTCCCCCGTTTCCCCTTTTCCTCTTCCTTGGCCGGCTCCCTGGCTTCTCTGGGGCCTTCGGACTTGACGGCCGGGGCGATCCCCAGTTTGGCCTTGACCTCTTTATCCAGATCGGCCAGCAGGTCGGCATTGGTCTTCAGCATCTCCCGCACATTCTCCCGGCCCTGGCCCAGCCGCTCGCCCTTGAAGGAGAACCAGGTGCCGCTCTTTTCGATGATGTTGTTCTCCACCGCCAGGTCCAGCAGGTCGCCGATGTAGCTGATGCCCTGGCCGAAGATGATCTCGAACTCGGCGTTACGGAAGGGCGAGGCCACTTTGTTTTTCAGCACCTTTACCCGCACCCGGTTGCCGATGTTGACCTCTCCCTGCTTGATGGCCTCGATCCTCCGGATGTCCATCCGTATGGTGGCATGGAATTTGAGGGCCAGTCCGCCGGGGGTGGTCTCGGGGTTGCCGAACATCACCCCGATCTTCATCCGGATCTGGTTGATGAATATGATGCAGGTCTTGGAACGGTTGGTCACCGCCGTAATTTTGCGCAGGGCCTGGGACATCAGCCGGGCCTGCAGGCCCATGTGGCTGTCGCCCATGTCGCCCTCGATCTCGGCCTTGGGCACCAGGGCCGCCACCGAGTCGATCACTATCACGTCCATGGCGTTTGAGCGGATCAGGGTCTCGGTGATCTCCAGGGCCTCCTCGCCGGTGTCGGGCTGGGCCACTAAAAGATTATCAATATCCACGCCCAGAGCCTTGGCGTACTTGGGGTCCATGGCGTGCTCGGCGTCGATGTAGGCGGCGGTGCCGCCGGCCTTCTGGGCCTGGGCCACTATGGACAGGGCCAGGGTGGTCTTGCCGGAAGCCTCCGGACCGTATATCTCCACTATCCTACCCCGGGGCACTCCGCCCACTCCCAGGGCCGCATCCAGCGAGATGGACCCGGTGGATATCACCTCCACCGGCACCACTGCCGCATTGGAGCCTAGTTTCATTATTGAGCCTTTGCCGAACTGCTTTTCTATCTGGGAAAGAGCCAGATCCAAAGCCTTTGATTTTTCAGCCACTGTGTCTGCCATTGGTTTGTCCTCCGTGTAAACAATAATTTAATTTGTTGATATATAAATAGTTATGGATTTTAATTCTACCAATTTTTTATTCGGTTGTCAATTCCTATTTGGCCACAAAAAAGCACATAAATCGCAAAAATAATTTCTAACTTAAAGAACTAATTTCTTTATTTGGATTTTTTCTGTGCCGAAATTGATCAATAAACCATGCCGGTGACCTGTCGCCCTTAAATATCCTAACAATTGAGCCAGGTGTTCGTCGGCTATTGCTTTGCAGACCTTCATTTCGATGATAAGTTCAGATTCGATTAACAGATCTGCAAAATACTCACCCAGGACTGTACCATCCTCGTCATAGACTTTTAGCGGGCTCTGTTGTTCAACTTTTAATCCTGCTTTGCGAAGACGGTGGGTTAATCCGTTTTCATAAACTTTTTCCAAATGGCCGTTCCGTAAAAATTTATGAAGTTCAAAAGAGGTCTGCCGGATAGTATCACATAGCCCAAATATTTCTTTGTCATTCATTTTTGTGTTCTCTGTGCCTTTTCGTGGTTAAATTAGTAAACTGTTAGTTTGTAATTTACCACCAAGGCCTGACAATTTTATGTTTTTGTTCTACGGTATCCCCCGGTGAACAGGCAGTCCAAAAAAGGCGTAAACAGGCTGGCCGTTAGCGCCGAGAATATCAAACCCTGATACAGCAGGCCCTTTAAAGCAAATAGCGCAAATAACATTCCGGAGATCATCCCGTAGATGGCCTGGCCCCGGCCGGTTAGCGGGGTATGATGATTATCAACCGCCAGGATGCCGGCCAAGAACAGCAGGGCCTGCAGTCCGGCATAAGAAAAGGTATTCGGCATCAGATTGCCTGTCATTTTCCAGGCCAGAAAGATCACCGCACCGGACGATAGCAAGGACAGCAAAAGAAGTCTGACTTTATAGAGCCTCCCCGTAAACAGCATTAAAAGGAACAAACTGCCGGCCAAAGGAATCCAACCAGTCATAAAGTAAAAATTCCCCTTGGCCCACCCTCCGCTATTGATCTCCCAATGATAAGCCAGTCTGATGTTATCCGGCGTGGCCAGAATGAACAGGGCCATGGTCAATGCCACAAAGTTTATCGGGGCCAGGCGGTCCTTTTCCGACAGAATGTTTTTGACCCCCGATACCGCCAGCCCGGCCAGCAGCGAGTAATACCAGACGGATCCCTCGGGCATCAGCAAAGCCAGCAGGGATGCGGTGAACAAGGCTGCGACCGGGTCTAGAAAATTGCGGCGCCATCTTTTGATGGTCAGCGGCAGGAGGACGGAGCCGGCCAGCCCGGCCAGCAGGCAGTAAAGAAACCCTGTCCCGAAAAGATCGAGGGCGGAAAAAGTCATCGGGGCCATGGCCGCCAGCCGGCGGACCTGCCACTGCTTCAGGCGGTAGCGGCTGGTGATGTGGGGCGGCAGTGAAACATTCAGCATCACAGCTTGCCCTCCAGTATCAGTTTGCCTACTTTGATCTGATGCGACAGCAGCAGCCCGCTGGGACAGGCGTAGGTGCAAAGCCCGCATTCCAGGCAATTTTCCGGCCTCAGCCGGGTCAGTTCCTCGTTCTGTCCGTCCCGGACTAACGGGTATATCCGGGCCGGAGCCAGCCCCACCGGGCAAATGGCCAGGCACTGCCCGCAGTTGATGCAGGAATGGTTCTCCTTGGGAGCCTGATTCCGGTAAAACAGCAGCCCGGCAGTATTCCGGTCCACCGGCAGCTGGAGGCTGTAATAACAGGTCCCGCTCATCAGGCCCCCGGATATCAACTTCAGGCTTGAATAATCCTGTGGCCTTAGGGACAGTGTTTCGGCGGCGCTGGCCCCGAGGTAAACCTCGGCCAGTCGTTTTTGGCCCTTGGTATCGTCGCCAAGGTTGCAGAACTTGGTGGCCAAGGGCTGGCCCAGCGCCACCGCTCGTCTGACATTAAGCAGGGCTTCCATGCCGTAAATGGCCGATGGCTGGCCCTGGTAAATTGACTGGTTGATCAGAAACCTGTGCTGCTGGGGATATTTGGGTTCGACCTTTTCGATGGAAATGTTAACCGCACTGGCCAAAAGCGACTTGAGGTCGGCGTTCAGCCCCTTCATCCGGGACGAAAGCGCCAGCCGGGCCTTGATGGAACCGTGGATCTGCATCACGATCCGCATGCCTTCCAACAGTTCCTTGGGCCGCTCCATCAACAGCCGGACGTTGCAGGACAGCGGCGGCTCCAGGCCCAGCCCGTCGAAGATCAAAAGTTTTTCCAGGTCATCCTTCCGCAGATCGGCCACCCCGGCCTGGAAGACCCGGTCGGCCAGCTCGGCCTTAGACAGTTCCCAGAACCTGGGCCGGGGCTCGAAGGCTGGCGGCCGGGGGGGCTGGTCCGGCTCGGCTTCGATGAACACCGTGGTCCGGGGGAAATCAAAGGACTTGGGCCGGGCCACCAGATCGGGAAAGTCGGCCACCCCGGTGACCTTTCCGGCCAGCCCGGTGAATACCGGCAGTCCCATGGAATCGAAGCCCACCTGCGAATTGGCTTTGATCTTATCGCCTTTGGCTACCACGGCCCGGCCGCCGTGCCACAGGGGAATGGCCAGGGCCATTGGGGCAGGCAAGGTTTCAATCGGTTGGTCGAAGATGAAATTCTTGTGCGGCCAGGCCCTGCCGCCTTTGATGCTTTTGATCATGGGTTGTTACTGCTTGTAAAATATTTACAGGATGAACATTGATCTAATCACAATGTAACTCAACTGTTGGCAAATTATTTATACTTCCATTCTTCGTATCATTCCCGCCCCGTTCTTCAACGGAATAAACTCCGGCGGGTTGTAAATCCGCCGCAGTTCGCCACTGGCGAACGAAGGTGGAAATCCATAAAACCTGGATTCCTGCTTTCGCAGGAATGACAAAATACGGTTCTTCGCTATTTGGGGTGGATTGACCCCTCAGGAAAGTGGTATACTTACAGAAAAATACGTTTAAAGCCAGCCTTTAACAAATGCAAATTTTGCCAAACTTCAGAATGTAATTAAACCACTTATGCAGTTGATGGCAACGGGTCTAAGTTATTGAAAAACAATGTGATTCTCTGGAAAATACGATGGCAATGTTTCGTGATAATTTGAAACGTTGCGTTCTCGAACGTGACGATGGCCGTGATGCGAAAAAGATATTTCGCCAAGTATTTGAAGGACTGACCCTGAAGCGACGGTGCCAACAGCTTCAGTAACATTACCAGGATGTAGGATAACGACACCAATACCAAGTGGGCTTGGATTGCCGCAGCCGAGTCCGCCAGAGGCGGATTGGAACTTGTCCAGTCCAAAGCGTTGCTTGGCTTTCTTGAAGTAGGTTTCGATAGTCCAGCGCTGCCGGTAGAGCTCGATAATTGTAACGATGTCCGAATCCATGATGCTGGTGATGATGACAACCGGCTTTCTCCGACGCTCTTTGACGACCACCACAAATACCGGGCCATAGTTTGGCAATTCCGCGGTGAGGCAAAAAGCTTGGGCCTTGAGCTGGCGGTAATAGCGGTAGCGACGCTTTTGTTTGGTCAGTTCGTTGGCTTTGATGCGGCGACCGTTTATCAGCAACCCCCAGCCGCCATTGAACCGGCAGACGAACTGGAGTTTTAACCACTGCAGGGCCTTGAGAAAGCTGGCCGCGGCGTACCAGGCGTCAAAAAGCGCCGCCTTGAGTCGGATACCGCCCCGCCGACGGCGGGGTTTGATTAGTCGTAGCGCGATTTTATGCTTGCCAATAGAAGTTTCGCGATTCCGCTTGGGGCCAGGTTTTCGTCCCCGGGTTCCAGGGGTGGTTTCAAACAAAGGATAGCGCTTCTGGTCATCCGCATACAGCAGTTGCACCAAAGAGGGACCTTTCACATACTTCTTCTTGGCATGATCATAAAGCTTCCTGAGGCCTGAGAACTTCTTGCCCGTTTTCTCCAGAATGGTGTCATCAATGATCAACAATCCGGATGGTTGGCCTTTCGTAATCGCCGTGTCCTGCAGTTTGGCAATAACCCGCCTGCGGGCCGTAACACCTTCGGCGTGCAGGCCCGGAGCCGGAAAGCCGGCGCCGGCGATGCCGTTGACCGACCAGTGGATGTTGCCTCCGGCGACATAGAATCCCGAGGCCGACTTGGCGGACCGGGCGAAATGGTAAGAGATGGCCAGCGCCGCCACCACGAAGGCGCAGAAGATGGCGATGGCCCAGGGCGACACGGCGTAGTTCATGAGCGTCCCTTCTCCAATGCCTTTGCCTCATCGCCGGAACGCAGGGTGGTCATCACTTCCTCGGCGTGGGTGCAGATATGGTTGTAAACGGCGGCCAGAAATATGGCGAAGATGATCAGCAAAAATCCATAGACGATGGCCACGTTGACGCTTCCCACATCGACCGCCATGAAGCTGGGGCTGACCACGTTGATCGCCACGAACCCGGCGTAGACTATGGTGTACAGGGTCACAAACCATAGGCCCAGAATTCGCTTCAGCGAGGCCGCCTGGTCCTTGGTCCAGTTGCTGGAGGGTTCGTGCATCTGCTCTCTTCTGTTATTGGTTTTGTTTTTTATTTTTTAGGGAAACGACCAGTCAGTTATTTTGGCGCTATCTAAATTATCACGATTGCAGACTCTACAAACTCTTAAAAAGAGCCAACAGCTTCTTTTCCGGGAAGGTTTGATCAAAGCTGGCCAGCCAGTTTAAAATGTACCCGGTATCCATTTTTTTTTGCCGGGCCATTATTGTTTTAGCGTCATCTATATCCCTGGGTCTCCCGGCAAAAAGCTTGTGGATTATAACGTCCTCGGGGGCGGCAAAACGCACCATCGCATCATCAAGGCTCACTTCTTTTGCCCTGGCTATGGCCTCTTTTTCGTAGGGGGTAAAAGAGAAAATAATATCAATCCTTACCCCGCTGTCTTTATCTTCCAACGGCAGAACCATGGTTGATGTCACGAACTCCCGGGGATCGGCCGGCAGCGTTTTCAAGGGAATATTCCCCGCCAGCGCCAGGATCTCGTCAAGCCGGTCCGGCCCCAAACCCACCGTAACGTCAATATCCCGGGTAAGCCTCGGCTCCCCGTACAACAACACCGCCTGGCCGCCCACTACCATATAGGGTATGTTTTGGGCGTTAAATGAATGGGCTAATTTTATTAACAGCTCTTTAAACATGAATTCAATATCCTGGCCACTTCAATGTCCACCTCTATTCCCTCCAGTGGATTTTTGGGAGGCCAAACGCCCAAGGCCACAGCTTCCTGTCTTAAACCTTCCACTATGGCTAAAGCCTGGCCGTGGGTCAGTCTGCTTTGGGCCAGAAGCTCCCGCTCAAATTTTTCCAATATTTCTGTGTTCTTGACCATTTTGGGCCTTTGCAGTTTAACTAAATATAACGGTAATCATAGGCTTTGTTGCGCAAAGATTTTTAACGCTTTTTTCAGGTAATATTCTCATGGTAGTTCCTTTCTATTTGAATTTTCTACTGCCTGCGGATCACCTGCAACAGCTCTTTCATTTTTTCATCCAGCAAAGCCTGTGACTCCGCCTCCACGTTAAGCCTTAATAGCGGCTCGGTGTTGGAGGGCCTTATGTTGGTCCACCAGCCGGGGTAGGAAATGGTCAGGCCGTCCAGGTGGTCCAGCTGGGCGCCTTTGGCGGTATATATCTTCTCCAATTCGGCCAGTTTCCCGGGGATATCCTGCACGGTAGCGTTGGTCTCGGGAATGCGGACGTAACGGTCTATCTCGTCCACCAATTGAGAGAGCGGTTTGTTCTCCTCGGAGATCAGCTGCCAGCAGACCAGAAAGGCGATCAGCCCGGAATCGGCGAACCAGTTGTCCCGGAAATAAAAATGCCCGGAGTGCTCGCCGCCGAAGACGGCGTTGTGCTCCCGCATCAGCGGCTTGATCAAAGCGTGCCCCACCTTGCTGCGGATGGCCTGGCCCCCGTACTTCTCGACGGTTTCCTTGACGCAGCGGGAACAGATGGCGTTATAGAGGATGGAAGCGCCGGGGTTCTTCTTCAGCAGCATCTTGGCAACCAGGGCCGCCACGTCCGAGCCAGCCAGGGCCCGGCCCTTCTCGTCCACCAGGAACATCCGGTCGGCGTCGCCGTCGAAGGCCGCGCCGAAGTCGCAGTTCTGTCTGACCACCGTTTCCTGCAGGGCCGCGATGTTCTCCGGCTCGATGGGGCTGGCCGGGTGGTTGGGAAAGGTTCCGTCCAGGTCAAAGTACATCGGCACCAGAGTGCCCGGCAGCTGGCGGAAGATGGGCGGGACGGTGCGCCCGGCCATGCCGTTTCCGGCGTCCACCGCGATCTTGTATCCCCAGATATTCTTGTGGTCCACAAACGACAGACAGTGGTTGATGTAATCCAGGTCTATGTCCCGGGACCTGATTGTTCCTTTGGAGGCCGCTGTTTTTAGCTGGCCTTGGTTGATCAGGTCCCGCATCTGGTTCAAGCCCTGGTCGCCGGAAAGCGGGATGGCATTCTGGCGGCAGATCTTCAGACCGTTGTACTGGGCCGGATTGTGGCTGGCGGTGATCATCACCCCGGCCTCGAAGCCGAACTTGCCCACCGCAAAATACAGACCGTCGGTGGAGACCAGCCCGATGTCTGTCACCTCGGCCCCCTGCATGGTGACGCCCTCGGCCAGGGCAGTGAACAAAGGCTGGGACGAGGTCCGCATGTCCCGGCCTATGGCCACCGTTTTGCAGTTCAGGTGATCCACCAGCGCCCGGCCGATCTCCCGGGCCTGGGCCTCGTCCAGTTCCGCCGGGTAGACCCCGCGGATGTCGTAGGCTTTGAATATCTTTGGATTGACCGGCATAATGCTCCTTGCTATATGAAGGTTTAAAGATTTATTACCAAATACTTACCGGGATTAACCACTGAAACACTGAAGTATTAGAAACACGAATTGCGTGTTTCCGTGGAAAAGGGGAATTGGTTGAAGCCTTTTACCGTAATTTATAAGTTTAACCCCGCCATTTTTCAAAGTCAACAAAAAAATGATGCAAAAAAGGCCTCTTCCCAAACGGAAGGGCCTCCTGACTTTGACACTTATAATCCATAACATATTGAAAGACAAATAGTTGACAAAATGGTGGGGCACTACATTACTCTCCCTTCCATTTTATTAGCACACAAAATCACCACATACTATCTCATAGATATGATGAATGATCAAAAGGTTTCAATTTACCTTCATTGCTATAATTCCCCATGGTTGTTGTTGAACCAAACTTCGATTGGCCGCCATTCTTTTCCTGAGCCCAAAGGCCTGATAGATTCTCTTCTGATTGATGGTGGCATGTGATGGGAGGATGTAGCGCTTCCTGGTTTTAATGTCAACCACCAAACTGGCCTGAACGTGCAGCAGTTCATTCCGCAGTTGCTCGAAGCTCATCGGCAGTTGCCGGCGACCCAACCGGTATACTGCTTGTTTAGCTATGGCAAAGGCTATAAAACAAATGGCGATGTGGGCCTTTATCCGGCGCGGGGTCCAATGGAATATCGGTCGCATCTTCAAATCATGTTTGTTGACCCGAAAGGCTTCTTCGATCTGCCACAGGCCGCGATAGCGGGAGAGAATCGCATTGGCGGCGTCCTCTTTCAGATTGGTGATGACTCCATGCAATCCGTCATAGCGCGCATCCGATTT
>JACQXR010000115.1 GCA_016208585.1 candidate division TA06 bacterium
ATGGCAGCGATTGGAACCCTACGAAAAGTTTGCCGGGATGATCGAACGCCACTGGGATGGCATTGCCGCTTACTGCCATCCGTCAAACAAAGTCGCCTTGGGGTTTGTTGAGGGGTTGAACAACAAGATCAGGGTTATTCCGCGCAGGGCGTGTGGTTTGAGAGACGAGGAATACTTACGGTTGAAGGTACTGACCTGCACGCTTCCTCCCCTGTAAGTAGCCCAAAATCACCTAAAATCACCCACACTCATTGGAGAAGACCCGATAAATATATTCCGACAAAGTTCAGCTATGGATACGGGGTGTCGTTCCGGTTATTTTATAGACTGTGAAAATTCGGTTTTATGATCAAACATCTTAAAATACTCGTCTGGCCTTTATGGATCGGCCTGCTCTGCTGGCCCTTCATGGGACCCAAGGGCGCATGGATCACCGCTGTTGCCCTGGCGGCGGCCACTCTGGCATTTACGCATTTTGGCAAGGCGCTGGCTCCCAAAATAAGTCAAGTAAACTTTTCCCCGGGCTGGGCCGTTCTGAACAAGTTTCCCCAAAAAGCCTGGCTGGCTTTGGGCCTGACGGCTTTGGCAATATTTCCTTTCGCCCTCAACAATTATTATCTGGACGTGATGATCACCGCCGGCATTTACATCGTGCTGGCTTTGGGTTTGAATATCATCGTGGGCCTGGCCGGGCTTTTGGTGCTGGGATACATCGCCTTTTACGCCGTAGGGGCCTACGCCTACGCCATTCTGGGGACCCAGTATCATCTTTCCTTCTTTTTAGCCCTGCCCCTAGCCTCCCTGCTGGCACTGCTCTTCGGATTTGTCCTGGGCCTGCCCACCTTAAGGCTGCGGGGCGACTACCTGGCTATTGTTACCCTGGGCTTCGGCGAAATAATAAGAATTGTGCTCAACAACTGGGACGGATTCACCGGGGGCCCCAACGGCATCATGCACATCCCGCGGCCTTCCCTGTTTGGCTTAAAGATGGGAACCCCGGCCCATCTGTATTTCCTCGTACTGGCCATGATCGCCCTGGTCTCGTTTTTAATCGGCCGGCTGAACGACTCCCGGCTGGGCCGGGCATTGATCGCCATGCGCGAAGACGAGACCGCGGCTCGGGCCTGCGGGGTAGATACCACCCGGCTTAAGATGCTGGCCTTTGCCCTCAGCGCGGCGGTGGCCGGGATGATGGGAGTGGTTTTTGCCGCCAAGATGAACTTCGTTTCCCCGGAAAGTTTTACCTTCTGGGAATCGGTGATGATCCTGTGCATGGTGGTGCTGGGCGGCATGGCCTCCATCCCCGGCGTGATCCTGGGTGCCCTGATCCTGGTGGTGATACCGGAGTGGCTGCGCCCGGTGCAGAATTTCAGGATGCTGATCTTCGGGGCCTCCATGGTGGCCATGATGATTTTCCGGCCCCAGGGGTTGCTTCCCAGCAAAAGAAAAACATACAAGGAGATAAAATAAATGGAATGCTGGCATTGCGAACGTCCGGCCAACGCGGTCTGCAGTTTCTGCGGGCGTTCGGTGTGCAAGGAGCACGCCAAGAACCTGCCCTATCTGATAGACTCCTTCCGGGACAAAGCCGGGAAGCTAAAGGGCCTGGCGGTCTCGGACGCGATCTGGTGCGGAACCTGCCACCCCAAGGACGAGCCGGTGGAACTGGACGGGCTGGATTAGGTGACAGGGAATGGGGATCGGGGATCTGATAATAGGGGATGGACGACAGTGATGGACGGAAATGTTCTGCAAAAAGCATTGGAGAGGGCCTTCAGCGACCAGCAGTTCCGGGCCCGGCTGGAGGCCAATCTGGATGAGGCTTTGTCCGACGAAGGGTACGAACTTTCTTCCGATGAAAGGCTGCGGCTTAAGGGCATATTGGATGAAGGCAAGGAAACCTTTGCCACCGGCTTGGATCAGCGCCTTTCCCAGAGCGGGGTTTCCTTAAGCCCCCAGGCCCTGCTGCGCCAGAAGAGCAAGACCGTCGACCAGGGAGGCGGCCTGCTGCGCCAGACTGAAGCATTGGGCATCCGGAAACAACCGTCAAGACAGGCCCAGGCGGCAGAAGATGCTGTCCCCGGGAAAAGACAGACCGGAAACAGTCAATGGGAAAACATCGACGACCGGGAACCGGACTACGAAGTGGAGACGGACTAAACTGTCAAAGAAATAATTTAAAAAAAACATTGATTTATTGCTTCGGTTGTGCTAATATTTTATTATACCAAAGGCAGATGCCTTTAACATTTGTTTTGAAAGGGAAATTATATGAAGAAAATTATCTGTGCAATAGCCCTGACCCTGGCCCTGGTCCTGCCGGCCCAGGCGGTGCGCATATGGCGTAGCGATTTATCTGGTTACTCGTGGAACACTCCCAGCGCCTGGGTGCATTCCGATAACAACGGCCTTACCTGGGACAACAGCGACAGCACATATCCCAATGCCGCCACAGACAGCTTGATAACCATAGACAGCACTCACATTGTAACGGTGGCCATGCCCATAACCGTGGACCAGCTGCTGGTGAAAGGAATGCTCACCCAGAACGCCACCATCACCGTCAACGACGGGCCGGGCGGCGACATCGTGGTGACTGGCGCCTATGAACGCCTGGCGGATTCGCTGGTTTTGAACCCCGGGGCCGCCATGATTTTCGGCCCCAACAGTTACTATTACCATTATATTAACGGCAGAGAAATTCCTGCCGCAACCTGGGATTCGCTCGCCACTCTTTATATCAACGGGGTGACCAGCACCATGCCCACCGGGATGGACCAGGCCTTCGGGAACATCGAATGGAGCTGTTACGGCCAGACGGTTGATATGACGCTCCCCGGCGGGGCTTCCTTTACCGCCAGAAACTTATCCGTTACTAATACCTCCGATACCACCGGGATGGCGCATGGGATTTATCTTACCAGCGGCGCCAAGCCCAGCCTGACGGTGAACAACTTTAAGATCAGCGGTAATTCCAAGGTGATCCTGGGGTCAGGCGGGTCGCGAAACCTTCATGTCAAAGGAGACTTTGCGACATATGATCCAGGCTGGCTATACCTGACCGACACCCTGAAGGCCGGCATAGACACATTGTTTCTCTACGGCAACTATTCCCATCTGGTGGCCGGCATCGGCGGCGGCGGCCCGGACTCCACCGCCATCGTTTTCTGCGGCGCCGATACCCAGTATTACAATCCCGGCGGCGAGATATTAACGGGCTACATAAACTACCAGGTGAACCCGGGTTCGGTCCTGAAAATCCCTGAAGGGACCACTTTCGGCATGGGCAGTCTGGGCGATTTCGCCCTGATGCCGGGCGCCACCCTGGCCTATTCCGATTACTGGGGCATTTATCCCACCGGGCAGGATACGGGCGTGATCCGGGTTTTTGGCAGCCGGAACTACAGCCAAGGGGCCAACTATCACGTCTATTCCAGTACGACCGGGCCGTACTATACTGGCCCGGGCCTACCCGATACCGTCAACCAGCTGACCATCGAGAGTTACGGCGACCAGGCCTATCTTAACAAGGACCTGGCAGTGATGGACACCCTGAAACTGCTGGTCAATAATCTGCGGTTCGACGGCAAGAAGCTTTCACTTTTTGGTCCCATATATCAAACTTCGGGCAACCTGGTCAGCGACAGCCTTTCTGTCTTGGCGGTGATGGGCGGAAACCCGGCAGGGTTGAAGCTTCCATTCGGGATCCAGAGACTGGGGACGCTGATCGTCAACCGGCCGGCCCTGATCACCACTTCCGACAGCCTCGACATATATTCGGGATACATGCAGATCTCCGGGAAGATAGGGTCCGGCCAACTGCGATACAAACCAAATGCAATTTTGACCTATAACAGCACGGTCAGCGACACCACCTCCGACCGTGAATTCCCGATTATCAACGGGCCCCTTAACCTGACGGTTCAGACGGCCGCCGCCCTGCAACTGCACGCCGACCGAACCATCAAGGGCACTCTGACTCTTAATGGAGCTCTTTCCACCGGTGCCAATATCCTCACCCTGGATAAATGGGGTATGGTGGTGCAGGGCGCCGGCTTCGTCAGCGGGCATCTGTCAAAACTAGTGCCGGCGGCGGCCGATACGGTGATCAATTACGAATTGGGCACGGTGGGGTCCGGCAAAAGCCCGGTGACAGTGAGGATATTCAACAATACAGTCCCTGCTTTTGTTACTGCCGGGGTGTATGAGAACAGCCACCCTTCCGTCGGCGACGGGTCTTCCTGCTTGAAAAAATACTGGTCGCTTTGGGGACCCGGTCTGGCGGCCGACGCCTGTCAGTTGACATTTTACTACGGAGCCCTGGATTTCAATCCGCCCAAATATACCGAGTCGGCCCACGAACCAACCATGGTGGCGGCGCGCTATGATTACACTGCCACCCCCGGGTGGCAACTGCCAGCCATAATTGCCCGCAACCCGGGGACCGCTGCCGATGGCGGTTCGGTAGTGATAAACCACGCCGGCAATTTTGCCACTAACCCGGAATTTACGTTGGCCCGCGATTCCGCCGCCATCTTCCTGCCGCCCGTAGATACGTTGAGCTTTAACCTGGCCGGCGGCGCCTACCGGATGTTCTCAGTGCCGGTGTCTCCCTTTGATTCCACTATCAGCCGGATATTGGGCGACGACCTGGGAGCCTATTCCGACACCACCTGGCGCATCTTTGGATATAAGCCTTCTTCGGATTATGCGGAGCAGCCTTATATCTTCAGCGGATATGGCTACTGGCTGGCCACGACCAATGATGCCCTGATAGACGCCGATGGCTATGTATTGTTAAACACGTTCAACCAGCCCATAGACGGCGGCTGGAACCTGATAGGCGATCCCTTCGACACCACCGTCACCCTGGCCAATATCACAGTTTTATGGAACGATACCGCCAGCCACTCTCTCAATTTCACGGATTCCACAGTCAACGACGTGGTTCGTCAGAAAATATACAACTGGCGGGATGATAGCCCGGACTTTGAAAACAACGGGGTCTGGGACAGCCTTATTCCCTACAACGTCGGAGATCAAATGCGTCCCTGGATGGGTTATGCCCTGTATGCCTTAAGGCCCTGCACTTTGATGATGGAGCGGTTCCGGGGACAGAAATCGGATAAACCGGCCCAGGCCCCCCAATGTCAGATCGACTGGCAACTGGCCCTGGATGTTTCTTCCGGCACCGCAGTCGACCGGGGCCTTAAGCTGGGTGTTTCCCCCCAGGCCAGCCAGACCTATGACCGGCTGGATGCCGAAAAGCCTCCGCTGATCTTCCATACCGTAAAGGCTTTTATCCCGCACCAGGACTGGAACCAGGGGCCATGCCGGTCTTATCAGTACGATTTCCGTCCGCCGGCAGACTACATCGAATGGCCGCTGGTGATCGAGACGGCCCAGGCCGACCAGCCGGTGGTACTGACCGCTCAAATATCAGGGGAGCTGGGGAACGAAGGATACCTCTACCTGCTGGACCGGAGAAGAGGAAAGACCTTTGACCTGAAGACCCAAAAGATCATCGGCTTTTCCGGATCCCAGGAACTGGCGGTGGTCTATTCCTCAAAACCGTTTGACGGACGGACCCTGACGCCTTTGACCTTCGGCCTGGGACGGATAGGCCCCAACCCCTTTATTCAACGAACAACGATCAATTATCAATTACCACAAGCCGGGTTGGTCAGCATGGCCGTTTATAACATAACCGGACAGAGGGTGCGGACCTTGCTCAGCCAAAACCTGCCGCCGGGATACTACTCCCAGATCTGGGACGGTCGGAATGACGGGGGAAGAGCCCTGTCGGCCGGAGTATACATAGTCAGACTAAGCGCCTCAGGCCGGAGCGCCGCCCAAAAGATAGTCAAGCTGCAATAGGCGAAAGGAAGATAAAATGATGATCAACAAATCATACAAAAAAACCATCAGCTTGGCCGTCGTCATCCTGCAATTGCTGGGGCTGGCCGCTCCGGCCCTGGCCGAATACAAGCCCGCCTGGGCCAAAATAAATTACCTTAAAGGCCGGGTGGAGGTACAGAAGGCCCAGGGAATTATCTGGGCCAAGGCGGCGGTAAAAATGAAACTGGGAGCCGGCGATAAAATATCCACCGAGGACGGGTCCGAGGCCGAGATCGTGCTGGAGGACGGCAGCGTGCTGAAGATGAAGGATAAGAGCCTGCTTTTGATCGAGCGGATGGAGAAGAGCAAGAAGCCTACGATCAGCGTGGTAAACTCCTTCAAGGTGCGGACCGGCAAAGTGCTGGGCTGCGTCCGCAAGCTGAGCTCGCTGGATTCCAAGTTCATTGTGGAGACGCCCACCGCGGTGGCCGGAATCCGGGGCACGGTGTTCGCTATTTATGTGGAAGGCGATTCCACAGGACTGGACGTGCTTATGGGCGAAGTCGGGATCAGGGGCGACAGCGGGGAGGAGATAATGGTGGGCGAGAAGATGACCACCACCGTGGCCAGGGGCGACTCGGCTAAGGCTCCGGTGGCCATGACCGCCGCCAAGATAGCCTTCATTACCCTGTGGGCCGGAGCGGCCATTAAACTGGGCAGCCTGGGCGCGGCCACCGCCACCGCCTGGTATGCCTCCACCGCGGCCGTAGTGACGGGGGCCAGCGTAGTGGTGGCCGGGATCGTAGCCCTGATCATAGCCGGCGGCGGGAACGAAGGGAGCAAGCCCACCCCGGCCAAGACCATCCCCGGACCGCCGGGCTGGCCGCAGTAAACCTTAAAAACCAATCCGTTTTTCAGCAGGCCCGGCAGTCTTAAGCGACATGCCGGGTTTGCTGTTTATCCTTGATTTTAAATACTATAAAGAGTTATAATAAACTTTCAAACTTTAGATAAAATTGGACCTATCGATAAAAATCCGTGTCCTATTAAGAGCTTATCCTCAAATAACAATTTGGGCATAAACGGCTGCAAAACCGCCATGCTGCGTCACGCTCATTCACCGTATCGCGGTAGGATCCGCTTCACTCGCGTTCCTTGTCTGGGCATGGTTTGACAGGCTCACCACATGCCTTTTCGCTCGTTTATGCTGACCCAAAGCTTATTTAAGGATAAACTCTAAGTTTAACAAACAATATTGCGAGGAATTAACGTGGCCAGACCGGAAAATGCCTTTGAAAAGATAGTCTCCCTGTGCAAGAGGCGGGGGTTCATTTTCCAGTCCTCCGAGATCTACGGGGGCTTAAGCTCCGCCTGGGATTACGGCCCGCTGGGGGTGGAGCTGAAGAACAACGTCAAAAAGGCCTGGTGGCAGAGCGTGGTCTACGGCCGCAAGGACATGGAGGGCTTGGATGCGGCCATCATAATGAACCGTTTGGTTTGGCAGTATTCCGGCCACGAGAAGACCTTTGTGGACCCGCTGGTGGACTGCAAGAAATGCCGCAAGCGTTTCCGGGCCGACCACATCTCGCCGGAGTTTACCCTGAGCGGGAGCGAAGGGCTCGATGCGACCTCGGCAGGAAGGCCCAAGTGTCCCGAATGCGGAGGCGAGTTGACCGAGCCCCGCGACTTCAACGGGATGTTCCAGACCCATGTCGGGCCCGTCCAAGACGAAAGCGGCCTGGCTTACCTGCGGCCCGAGACCGCCCAGGGCATCTTCGCCAATTTCCTGAACGTGCTGCAGTCCATGCGGCGCAAGCTGCCCTTCGGCATCGCCCAGATCGGCAAGGCCTTCCGCAACGAGATCACTCCCGGCAATTTCACTTTCCGCACCCGGGAGTTCGAGCAGATGGAGATAGAGTATTTCTGCAAGCCCCCCCAATACCTGCAGCCCGGCGAGAAGACCGACGACCAGTTGTACCAGGAATGGGTGGAGACCCGCTATAATTGGTACCTGAGCCTGGGCATCAGCCCCGAGCGCTTAAAGAAACGCCCCCAGGCCAAAGAGGAACTGGCCCACTACGCCAAGGCCTGCGTGGATCTGGAATACCTGTTTCCCGGCTCTTTGGGTTGGAGCGAACTGGAGGGGGTGGCCAACCGCCAGGATTACGATCTGACGGCCCACAGCAACAATGTTTCCGAGAACGACCTGACCCGGCTGAAACTCAGCCGGAACGAACACTCCACCGAAAAGCTGGAATATTTTGACGAGTCCTACTCCGATCCCGCCACCGGCAAAAAGGGGGCCAAGTACATTCCTTTTGTGATAGAACCTTCGGCCGGGGCCGACCGGGCCACCCTGGCCTTTTTGTGCGAGGCCTACGATGAGGAACAACTCACCCGGCCGGATGAGGCCGCAGTCAAACCCCTGCTTGATGCCATAGATGCAGCGCTGAAGAACATCCAGAAGCGCATAGCCGAGGCAGCCAAGAGGCCGGGTAGCGCTGATATCCCCAACGGCGAGCAGCTTGAAGTCCTGGAAAAATCTTTCCTTTCGGCCAAGGACGACCTGCCCGGAAAACTGCTGCAGATTGACGTTGCCTGCTCCCGGCCTGGTGCGGACAAGCTGGACCTGGTGAAAAAGGTCAAGCTGATAGCCGGCAAGCTGGGCGACGAGCATACCAGAGCGGTTTTAAGGCTGCACCCGAAACTGGCGCCCATCAAGGTTGCAGTGCTGCCCTTGAAAAAGAATGAGCCCCGGATCGTGGAGCTGGGCAAAGGCATCGAGAACAGCCTGGCCGGGCATTTCCGGGCGGTCTACGACGATACCGCCGGAATAGGCAAGCTCTACCGCCGCCAGGACGAGGTGGGCACCCCGTTCTGCGTCACAGTTGATTTTCAGTCGCTGGAGGACGGAACGGTGACATTGCGGGACCGGGACACCATGCGGCAGGAGCGGGTGAAGATAGAAGAACTGGCCGGTGTGATAGGTAAAAAATTATCGTAATTGACACGGTTAAAAAAATATCAAAAAAGGGAGAGCTGGCTCTCCCCTTTTTACTAATGAGAGCAGATAATAGTAGACAAAAAGCCATGAATGGCCTTGATTGGCATTGATGCGCGTCCTTAACCCAGCCCTTCCTCCTACGCTAAAGCTTCCGCTGGCGCTATCATGCCAGCTTCTTTAAGTGCAGTAGCTTTAGCGGAGGCACTCGGCGGATAAATAAGGGCTGGGTTAAGAGCACATACTGTACCCCAGTCTTAGGCCGTTCACGCCGGGCTGCGTGCCTGCCTATGCCGAAGCTTGCCTACGTTGAAGCTTCGCGCAAGCAGGCGGCTACGCGCAGGCACTGCCTTTGCCCCAGGCTACTAAATGGTTCGACTAACTCACCACAAGTACATGCTCTGATTAGTAATGGTGTTTCCTTGAAGCACTTGCTAATAACATCTGGCAAATTAAAGCCTTTTTTACTTTCAGGCAATGTCAATAACCTGAGATCACCAACTTTATAAATTGGTGTTGACAGAAGCTCATAACTTATGATATCATACTGCGTTAAACCTTATATAAAGGGGGCAGAAAATGCCGGAAGCCGAAGGCGCTTTTGAAAAAACATTGAAAGCGGGAGAGGTCCTATTCCGCGAGGGCGAACGGGGAGAGGAAATGTACCTGATCCGGTCGGGAAAAGTGGAGATATCCAACACGGCCGGCGGCGCCAAGAAAGTGCTGGCCACCCTTTCCGAAGGCTCTTTTCTGGGCGAGATGGCCATAGTGGACGACGCTCCGCGCTCGGCCACCGCCACCGCCCTGTCCGAAGTCTCACTTTTGATCCTGGACCGTTCGGCTTTCAAGTCCCAAATCCAGGAGAACCCCATGGTGGATTACCTGATCTCCAGTCTGGTGCGCCGGCTGCGGGAGACCAACGAACAGGTGAAGATCCTGCTGCAGAAGGACGATGTCTGCCGCATCGCGGCCTCGCTTTTGAACCTGGGGCGGGAGAAGGGAACCGCCGACGGCGCCGGGGTGCTGATCAAAGGCAGTTACACCCCCGACGGGTTTGCCGGCCAGGTGGGGGTGGGCAAGGCCAAGGCGGCCGAGATTTTGGACAAGATGCAGAAGCAGGGCCTGATGGAGTTCACTTCGGAGGGGATAAAGATAACTTCCGTAGCCGACCTGGAGGAGTTCTGGAAGTTCGCCACGCTAAAGGAAAAGTTCAAGGAGATGTAGTTCTACTTACCACTAAGGCACCAAGACAAGGTTTTGATTATTTTACGCAAATGATTCGTAGGGGTAATCGGTCTATCGCCCTCCCGGGGTTTACCATTACCGTCAAAGCCCGAGATTGATTCGTAGTTCTTGCCATTCCCGAGAAATCCGGAATCCAGGGTCTTCAGCCAAAAACATAGAAATATTCTGTCATCAAAAAATAAAGTTCTTAACCAACCATGAGATTTCCCAAGGGCCGCGCGGTGCTGCAGAATGCCAAACTTGAATTTGTGCATCTGGACAACGTTTTGGCCGACAACAAAAAAGAACGGGCCAGCAAGATCTCGGGATACCTGGAGATAGTGTATCCCGATGCGGTGGAGTTCCTGTACTTGAAGAAGGGCGAGCCTGTTAACGCCGGGCATTTCAACCGCTCCGAGCGGAAGCAGATGTCGGTGGCCGAGGTGATAGATAAGGCCAAGTCCTCCACGGTGGGGACCGTCTCCATCTACGAGACCCCGGAAGAGCTGGTAGACATGATCATGGCCACCTTCAGCGTCAAGCCGGCCTTCAAGAACCTGGACCTGGCCACGGTGGATACTGAAAAAATATTTGAGAAGCTGATCGGGGTCAAATTCGACGGGTTCCTGGAGATCAAGCGGGGCTTTGATATGTCCTATCTCCGCTTCAAGGAGGGAGCGCCCTGCTCCGGATATTTTACCTGGAAGGTGGACAGTCTGGGGCTGGAGGTGATCAAGGCCGCGCTGAAGCAGGCGGCCACCGGCCCGGGGGCCGTGGTGATTGACGCCTTCGACAAGATCCCCATCATGGCCGAGCAGGCCAGCCAGGCCCAGGTTACCCTGTTCCTGAACGCGCTCAACAAAATCGTCAGCGAGCTTAAAACCATTGCCGGGCCCACCGTGGTCGGCAAGACCCTGACCTCATCCAGGGAATCGGCCACCGCGCATTACCCCTTTTTAAACGGCTTCGATACCGCCGATGGCGAGGCCAAGGAGAACGGCAAAATAGTGGCCACCCCCGAGGAGCTGGGCAAGGCCTTTGCCGAGTGGATAGACAATTTCGTGGATTCGTTCCGGGTGGTGCTGGGGAAAAGGCTGGACGGGGTGGTCCAGGGGGCTCTCAAGGACTTCCGGTTCGCCCTTAAGGCTTCCAGCTTCGGCCGCCATTCCAAGCTCAAGGATCTGCTCTGATAAACGTTTAACAACGAACTGGCAAGTTTTAAATGTTGTAAAGGGCCATATATGCCAGGCATTCTGTATCTAGTGGCCACGCCCATCGGCAATCTGGAAGACATCACCCTCAGGGCGCTGAGGGTACTCAAGGAAGTTGACCTGATAGCGGCCGAGGACACCAGGCATACCGGTCAATTGCTGAAGCATTTCGACATCAAAAAACCATTGTGTTCTTTTTATTCCCACAACCAGGACCGGAGATCGCCGGAACTGGTGGAAAAACTTTTAGCCGGCCGGCAGATCGCCCTGGTTACTGATGCCGGGACCCCCGGGATCAGCGATCCGGCGGTGAGCTTAGTGGCGCAGGCGGTCAAGGCCGGGATCCAGGTGGTACCCATCCCCGGAGCCACCGCGCTGATCTCAGCCCTGGTCTGCTCGGGGCTGGACCCCAGCCGGTTCCTGTTCCTGGGATTCCTGCCCATAAAATCCGGCAAGAGAGCCAGGCTGCTGAAACAGTTAAGGGAAGAGCCCGGCACCCTGATGATGTACGAATCGCCACACCGGATATCCAAGACCCTGGCCGATCTGGCCGCAGTCTTTTCCCCGCGCCAGGCCGTCCTGGGAAGGGAGCTTACCAAACTGCACGAGGAATTTGAACGGGGCGACATTGCCGAACTGGCTAAAATGTATCGGACCAAAAAGCCCCGGGGAGAATATGTAATCGTTATTGCCGGAAAGGTAGAGTGAAAGATGTTTCCCAATTGGCTCAATAAAGGTTTTGTCAATCTGTTTACCCCGTTCATCAATTTCTTCGTCAAAGCCAAGGTCAAGGCCAACTGGCTGACCACGGCCGGGTTTATCTTCGGCTTGGGGGCCGGGGCGCTGTTTGCCGCCGATCACTTTTTCTGGGGCGGTCTGGCGGGCCTGCTGTCAGCCATCTGCGACGCCATTGACGGCTCTTTAGCCAGGCTCTCCGGCACCGCCACCAAGTTCGGGATGTTCTACGATTCGGTGCTGGACCGCTACTCCGAGCTGGCTATGTTCATCGGGTTGTCCTACTTCTACTCCACCAAGGCCATGTGGCTGCAGGCTCTTTTGACCGACCTGGCCCTGGTGGGATCGCTGATGGTCAGCTACACCCGGGCCCGGGCCGAGGGGCTGGGCGAGGATTGCAAGGTAGGCATTATGGAGCGTCCGGAGCGGATCGCGGTGATACTGACCGGCACGTTCTTCACCGGGGTATTTGACAAGCACTGGATATTCACCGGGGCCCTATGGATACTGGCCGTATTCACCAACATCACGGCCCTGCAGAGGATAATATATGTCAGGAACAAGACCAAAGGGCAGACCCTTCCTTCGTAATCAATAAGCAGATAAT
>JACQXR010000116.1 GCA_016208585.1 candidate division TA06 bacterium
GCCGGGTTGGCCAGTCGGGCCAGGACGCAGCTCTTCAAAATGCCGTTCCATCGCTCATCGGCGCGGCGGGAACCGAGGATGTTGCCAAACCCCAGGTCATCGTATAGTTTGCCGAACACATCGCCGATACCTTCGATGATCCGCTGCTCTTCCCGGAGATTCTTGACGGCCACGATGTCGGAGACTTCCGGCCTAGGTTTCTTACGACCGTAGATGTCTTCGGGCGCCACCAGGGGCAATACCGGCTGCCGTCGGTTTTCCACCTCGACCAGGATGGCTTGGGCCAGTTGCTTGAGGGCTTCTATTTCGGTATCGGTAACGGCCTGGCCGATATGGCGGACGATCTTTTGATGGACCTTGTCCCCGCGGCGATAGGTTTCAACAATCTGAATCGCCTTCTTGCCGTTGGCTTTTTCTTTGACTCGTACAAACATGCCGGATTATACCATAAACTGGCTTGTTTGTCAAGAACTATTTTCTCTGGGGCACTACATTTTGAGATGCTGAAATCCTTGCCGAAATACCAATAGGTTACAGTCGCCGGCGGGAAATAAGTGTCGAAGTCAACAAAAAAATGATGCAAAAAGGCCTCTTCCCAAATGGAAGGGCCTTTTTCATTGTTTTCTTGATTTTTCTGGAGAACCCTTTATTTCAACCTATCCTTGGCCAAGGCGGCTTCGGGGCTTTTGGGATATTTTTTCGCCAATAGCTGCCAGTATTGCCTGGCTTTATCCTTGTCTCCCATTTCCTGAAGGCACAGGCCTATCTTATACAGCGCGGCCGGCTCCTTGTCCTTTCCCGGATAGTTCCCCACCACTTTTTCAAACTCGGCTAGGGCGGAATCGTATTTTTTCTGGGCGTAAAAACCTTCGCCGATCCAGTACTGGGCGTTATCGGCCAGATCGTGCTTGGGAAACCGCTTGATGAACTCGTTGAACCCGGACAGGGCCAGGTCGTAGTTGCCCT
Source organism: candidate division TA06 bacterium (assembly GCA_016208585.1). Classification (NCBI taxonomy): domain Bacteria; species candidate division TA06 bacterium. The sequence goes on from JACQXR010000116.1 coordinate 967, forward strand.
TGGTGATGTCGAGATACGAAGCATCGTATAGTTTCTTGGGGTTCGTCTCCGTCGGGGCCTCGGTCTTCGGTTCGGGGGCCGGCGCCTTGGGATCCGGCTGGCTGGGGCCGACGGACAACGGACGGTATTTGTTGTCCTCCTGCTGCTGCTCGGCTATGCTCCATTTCTCGCCGGCCGAGGCGGACAGGCTCTTCAGCTCGGCCCGCAGTTCGTAGAGCAGCCCCATCTGGACCTGGCTCAGGCTGTCCAGCGCGGCGGTCCGGCGCTCGATCCTTTTCTCCCGCAGTTCGATGGAATCGAGCTGGTCGGTAACTCGGATATATTCCTTCTTCATCCCGCAGCCGGGCAGGGCCGCCAGTACCGATAAAGCAAAGGAAACCAAAAACAGCGTTCTTTTCATGATTCTTTTCTTTATATCCTCGGGACACGGCATACAGCCTACGTAGCCTTGGGTAAGTATTTTTGCATACTTCGGCCTGCCTGTGCGCTTGCGCGCCGAAGCGCTTCAGCGCACAGGCGCGTAGCCGCTTCCGCTGTCGCTACTATGCTTGCCTTCTTCCCCGTCTGCCTTTTTGTAAGCCATCTGGCGGGCAGGAAGTGCCGTCCGCTTACGCTTTTATATTGGGCCTTCACGAGTGCCATAGCTTCCGCCTACGCTTTAATATATGGCTTCCTCGAGTGCCAAGGCTTTAGCGGAGGCACTCGGCATAGACAGGCGTAGTGGGCTGCCGCGTCCTTGCTATTGGGGCAATTTACGCGTCCTACGTAGTTCGCAGGAGCGCACGTAGTAGGATGAATTGCCCTTACGTTGTCGGTCTCTTTTGTTTACTTTGCTAAAGGAACTATCTCCACCCGGCGGTTTCTGGCCCAGCTGGCTTCGTCATTACCAGTGGCAGCGGGCTTTTCCTTGCCGAAGCTGACGGTGGAAAGGCGGGAGCGGCTGACCCCCAGGTTCTCCAAATATTCCCGGACGGCGTTGGCCCGCTTTTCGCCCAGGGCCAGATTGTATTCGGCCGTGCCCCGTTCGTCGCAGTGGCCTTCCAGTCGTAAAGAGATGTCGGGATAACTGCGCAACAGGCCTCCGGCCTGGTTCAGCAATGCCTTGCCCGCATCGTTCAGGGAATAGGAATCAAAGGCAAAATATACGGTCTTGAATTCGATCTTGGGTGCCGCTGGCTGGGCCTCGGCCGGAGGGGGCGCCACCGGGGCCGGGACGGCCGCCTCCGGCTGTTTTACGGGTTCTTCCTGTTTCACGGTCTGTTTCTTGGCGCAGCCAAAGATCATCATCAAGGTTAAAAACAGAAAAATAATTGTAAACTGATTTTTCATGAAAACGCCTTTCCTAATATAGTTTATCTTAATTTTAATTGTTCACTAACGAACCGTTTGAAGTGATTTTCTGCCCGAATCTTTTTCCGATGTTCCTGAATTTCGATCAAAACGAAATCCCTGGTTATTTATGATATCCTATGGTCACAACATGGGTATATCCCAGTTCGTTGCCTGGGATCATGGCATAATCCACTCCAAACCCATTATAGTTTACGCCAAAACCCCCGCGTAGCCAGGAAGCAAATCCCTGATCGCGCTCGGTTCGCAATCCTGTCCTTAACGACAGATAGTTGGCCAGAGAGTATTCCGCCCCCAGGGAAATTACCGGATGTCCGTCAAACGGGACATCGAGAGAAATGGCCGGGACCAACGGCAGATCTATGAAATAATAGGTCCCGCCCGCTGAGAGCGTGACGGGCAGTCCTGACGATTCGCTGTTGAACTTTAACCCCGAACCGAGATTTTTAAGGCTGACGCCCAGGGTAAACCGGTTGATCCGCTTGGTGGCTCCGGCATCCAACATCACGGCGGTGGCTGATTCATTTTCGATGGGCTCGCGCAACAACTTTAGAGACCCCCCCAGCGCCATCTTATGGCCCGGAAACGAGCGGGCATACAGCATGGCCAGGCCGAGGTCCATGGCATTGAAGGAGGCCGGATTCAAGCCGTTTTGGTCCCAGCCTTGCAGGTCTCCGTAATTGAAATAGCTGATGGCCAGACCGAATGTGTTGCGGCGGTATGGCAGGGCTGCAGACAGATATCCATAGGACATATCCAGGTAGGTCGGTGCCAGGGATGCTGTCATGGTCAAGGAACTCAGGTCCGCCAAACCGGCCGGATTCCATTGGCCGCAGTAAATATCGCCGGTGATCCCGGTGAAGGCTTCGCCCATGGCGGTGGGACGCCCGCCCTGGGGCAGGGTTAGGAACAGGCCCGCTTTGTCGCCGGCGTTCATGGATAGAACGGCGGTGGCAGCCAGTACGATGCAGACCGCGGATAATATAATCGTTTTCATTTCCTTCTCCTCATTTCAGTATGGCAATCTTACCCGTCTTCTTCTGGCCCTGGGAATTTGTTGCCAGGTACAGGTATATCCCGCTGGCTACGTTTGGATTCCAAATGGCTTCGCCGTCCCCGTTGGTCTCTTCGATGGTTGTTACCAAACGTCCCTTTATATCAAATATTTTGATGGTGGCCGTGGCGGTCAGGTTTTCAAAGGTGACGTTACCGTAACCCAGCCATTTCTTGAAGGGATTGGGATAGACCTTCAGTTCGTCCAGATTCGCATGGGGGATATTATTGGTTACCGTGCCCCGGATGCAATAGATGTTGCCCGAGGCGTCCTCTCCCAAATCCTGCCAGACCAGGAAGAAATTGGTGACGCTGTTGATGTTGGCAATGGCCAGGGCCGGCGGATAGTAATCCTTGCCGAACCCGGCGGTGCTGGTGCCGGTATAGGTGTTGGGAACGGTATATGAGGGCCGGAACTGGCCAACAGTGTCGTTGTAGGCGCACATTCGCAGTTCAAAGCCGCCGTCGGCCCGTGCATTGCTATGCCAGGCTATAACCAGATTGTTATTGGTGCGGTCGACCGCGATCCTCGGGCTGTAATTATTAGTGCCGCCGCCGTTGTCGGCCTTGATGTTTGCCGAAAAAGCAGTCTGGCTGTCGCTCTTCTGGCTGAAGAACAAATTGGGCTGGGTGTTGGACTGCAGCCGGGTATCCTGCCAGATCACCGCCACCTTATTACCGGTCCGGTACAGGTTGGGGAAATCCCGCTTGCGGTTGCTGCCGGGATCGTCATTAACGAGCAACCGCGTCGAATCAAACGTTAGGCCGTAGTCGGCCGAATGAGTTGAAACGATTTCACACTTGTCCTGGTTATTGCCATCGAATGATACATAGGCCACGAACACCTTACCGTTGTCGCCGACGTCAACCGCCGGATGGAGCGCTTGGGAATCGGGCGAGGATACAAAGGTTTCGCCGATAAAGACATTGTTGCGGGTCAGCGACCGGGCGCATTTGACGCGATAGCGACCGATACCGCTCTCGTAGTTTGTCCAAACCAAGTACAGGATGCTGTCGCGGGGATCCACCGCCACCTTAGGGGTGGGCCCGTCGAAACTGCCATCATAAGGATTATAGATATTTATCCCCTGGACTGTGTCCGGGGCGTCGAAAGTGTTGCCTCCATTCCCCGACCTGGAGAAATATATCTTCCAGTTGTTGCCCGCGTCCAGGGCCTGCCACACCACATAGACGCTGTTTTTGCTGCCCTTGACCAGCCAGGGATAGACGTTGTCCACCGTATCCGGGGCGACGGCGATATTTGTCGAAAAGGTACCCCCTCTGTCGTTGGAACGGGCAAAGCAGATGGCATGCTTGCCGTCGTTGTCCCGGTCGTCCTCCCAGGCCGAGAAGATCCGCAGGCTGTCGTCAATGATGGTGTAGGGATGGCTGGCCGGATGAATGGTATCGCCGGGGGCGTCGTCGACCCGGACCCTGCTGCCCCAGGCAATAACCTGGGCCGAGGCCAGGCTCGGCAACAGCAGAAGCAGGAGCATCGCTATTTTGATCATTTTTGTACCCGCTTAAGATTTTTTTTATGCTGGTTAGAATTTAAAATTCACGCCTCCGGCCAAATAGAACGGATAGCCCAACCTGGCCTGAATGCCGGTTTTTTTGTCGACCGGAAAGTTGGCGCTGACTATCGGCCCGATGAACATCGCGCTGCCCGAGGCCTTCCAGCCCCGGTACCAGTCGTAGCCGGGGTAGTATTTCTCGGAGCAGGAGACGATGTCATAGCCCAGCACGCCGCCGGCGAACAGGTCTAATCCCTTCGCCTGCGTAAAATGGTAGTTGCACTGGAAGCCCAGGGAAACGTAGGTGTAGGAGAGCTCGCCCCAGTAATAGTCGAACGATTTGCGCGAGAATCCACCGATGGCGCCCACCCCGACGTACGGCGACACACCATACTCGTACTGGCCGCCCAGCATCAGGTCGTGCCAGCCGAACCCCAGCAGCGGGCCGGCATACGAGGCGTTCTTAGCGAATCCGGCCGCGCACAACGTCGGGCACGCAACGGCGAGGCAGAGTACGGGCAACAAATATTTCTTCATGGCCGGCTCCTATAAAGTAGAACTAGGGGTTTAAAAGAACTTTGATCGTTATTGATTATACCTTAAATCTTATTTTTAGTCAACCAGAAACTTTTTACTGCGCCGGGCCCCAGGACGGCATGTACGAACCGTTATTATTGGTGATGGCCTGCTGGGCGCTGCCGTCCCAGTGCATCCGCCAGATCTGGTGGCTCCCGGTGCGGCTGGAGGAAAAGCACAGATGCAGGCCGTCCGGCGACCAGCTGGGATCTTCGTTGTCGCCCTCGTAGGTCAGCTGGACGAAGTTGTCCCCGGTGATGGCGACGGTGCAGATCTGGAAATTTCCGTCGATCCGGGAGACGAAGGCGATCTTGTCGCCCCGGGGAGACCAGCAAGGCGAGGTGTTGTAGCCGCCTTGGTAGGTCAGCCGTCGGACATTGGCCCCTTCGCTGTCCATGATATACAGTTGGGGCGAGCCGGGTCGGTCGGAGTTGAACACCAGCTCCCGGCCGTTGGGCGACCAGGAGGGCGAGCAATCTATGGCCCAGGAATTTGTCAGCCGGCGCAGCTCCCTGCTATCGGCGGACAATAGGTATATTTCGGCGTTGCCGTCCTTGGATAATGTAAGAGCCAGGGACTTTCCGTCAGGCGACCAAGCAGGGGAAGTATTTAATCCTTCGGTCTGAGAGATGATGACCGTCTTGCCGGTGGCCAGGTTCAGTGACATCACGTCGGTGCGGTTGCGGTAGAACGAGACGAAGGCCAACGCCCGCCCATGAGGCTGCCAGTCCGGCGAAATATTGATGGAATTGAAATTGGTCAAAGATCTGAAACTGCCGCCGTCGTAATCGGCCAGCACCAGTTCCTTGTTCCGTCCGCTTTTCAGGCTGAAGGCAATTTTAGTGGAAGCCACCCCGTTCTCGCCGGTCAGATTCTTGATTATCTGGTCGCTGGCTGCGTGGGCCGCAGCTCTTGAGCCGTCGGGATCAATCTCTTTGCTGAAGACTTGGCGCTGGATGCCCAGGTCGAAGACCGACAACTTAAGAGTGGTTTTCTTCTTCTCCTGCCTCAGCTCGGGGACCAGCACCTGCCTGGCTTCCAGCATCTGCCAGACCCCGATGTCCAGCTTGCCCTTTTTAAGCCCGTAGCCCTCCAGCAGCGAGGGCGGATAGACGATCTTGAAATACAGGGAAAAGGCCATGTCGTCGCCGATGATGTCCAGCATCTTCTGGGCGGCGGCCGCGGCTTCGGGGGCAGCCTTGGCGTCCTGTGTTTGCAGCGGGGCGATGCCCAGTTCCAGCTGCCGTCGCTCCGAGGTGGAAAGTTTTAAGTAGACGTCCGCCTGGGAGAATGCGTTTTGGCACAATATTATAGTAACCAGAAATGAGAGATAATATCTTCTTTTCATATCATAAAAGTATGGTTATTTATGACCATTGATGATTTACCAGCGATATCATTGAATGGATCGCTGAATTTTCGTGTTTTTCGTGCTTGCGCGCTGAAACACCGCCACACTTCGATTGAGTTTATCCTGAGCCTGCCGAAGAGCTCTGTGTCCGGCGGCGCGCAAGCGCGGGCCGTTACTTCACGTACTCAAATTCAAAATGCACCCCCAGGTTGGAAAGCTTCATCTCCTCGGGCAGGGGCGGGAATATCTTGGCGTCGTACACCGCCCGCAGGGCCGACTGGTCGAAGATGGCGTCGCCGGAGGAATTCTCGATCTTCACTTCCTGCAGTTTCCCGTTCTTGTCAATCCGGAAATAAATTTGAGCTCTGACCGTTTCCTTTTTTCCCTGGTAGGGATTGTTCCAGTTCCGACTGATTTTGGAGAGGATCAGCGCCAGGTAATAGGAATCCGACGGCACGCCGCCCTCGGAGGACACGATCTTCATGCCCTTGGGAAGCCCGGCGGTATTGGTTTTGGGCGACGCCGTTTTGGCCGGGGTCGGGGCTGGCTTTTTCTTTTCGGGCGGTTTTGCCTTCTTGGGCGACGGTTCCGGCTTGGGCTTTTCCTCCGGAACCTGCGGCCCGGTCATTTCCTGAGATTCCGTTGCCTCCGGCGCCGCGGCCGGCAGCGAGACCAAGCTGACCTGGTAGACCTGGGGATAGATAGGCTTGGCCGACGCTTTCAGTACGTAGGAAGCGGTGAAGATCCCCAGCAGAAAAGCCAGGTGAATGAAGAATGATATGACGAAGGCCTTTTTCATTTATACCATTAACCTCACCCTTCCCTCTCCCAATGCTTTAGGCGAGGGGTAGAGTAGAGGTCTAAGTTATATCTGCGTTCATCTGCGTAATCTGCGGATAGGTTCTTACTTTGACATCTTAGGTTCTGTTACCAGCCCCAAATTGGTTACCTTCAGCTCCTTCAGTTGCCCGATCACTTCCACCACCAGCCCGTAGGGCACGGTCTTGTCGGCCTTCAAATACACCGGCTGGCTGGGGTTTGTGGCCAGGATCCCTTTGATCACCTTGGGAAACGCACTCTGGGACACGGTCTGGTTGGAGACGATGATCTTGCCGCCGGAGGTCAAAGTGATGGTCAGTCCCTCCTCCACCTGGGGTTTGGTGGATGACGACTTGGGTAAGGCCACGTCCATCCCGGAGCGCATCATAGGCGCGGTGATCATGAAGGTTATCAGCAGCACCATGCAGACGTCTATCAAATTCGTCATGTTGATCATGGCCATCGGCTGCAGGCCGGAGCGTTGGCGTCGCATCTTACTTTCCTCCGTAGACCGAGTGCATCCGCAGGTCCCCCAGGAACTCCGATGACAGGTTCTCCATCTCCAGCGTCATCTGCCGGATGTTGGCATTGAAGGCGTTGTAGGCCATGGAGGCCGGAATGGCCACCACCAGCCCGGCGATGGTGGTCACCAGGGCCTCGGCGATCCCAGGGGCAACTACTTGAATGCTGGATGACCCGAAGTTCTTGATGTCCACAAAAGCGATCATAATGCCCCAGACCGTGCCCAACAGACCGAGAAGCGGCGAGATGCTGGTGATGGAGGCCAGCGAGATCAGCTTGCTGGAAAGGTCCTCCTCCTGCTGGCCGATTGACCGCTCCATGGCCGCCTGGATGTTGGGCAGCACCTCCAGGGGAAACGAGACCTGTTCGCCGCCGGAGAGGCGCTGGGCCTCGGCCAGACCCTCGGCCAGCACGGCAAAGCTGGCGGAATCGGTATTGGCGGACTTAAAGGGATCGTTGAAGGTTTTGCGCCGGCGGAAGGATTCCATGAACTTTTTGTTGGCCTGTTTTATTTTTTTGAAGCAGCGGTTTTTGTAGATTATCACCGACCAGGAATAGACCGACAAGTAAACCAGTGAGAACATAATCAGGTTGGTGAAGACGTCGTAGCCCAGCATCAGGCCCCAGATGGATCCCTTGGAAAAAGTATGGAACATTAAGAGTTCTCCTGAAATGCAGTGTTTATGTGATTTTGTTTGGTGATTTTCTTTACCTTTAGCTACTATCTTACTACTCGGAGCATATAACTTGTGGTGAGCCTGCCTGCACGCCGTAGTGCCGACGTTTTGGCACGCAGGCCTGCCGAACCATTAGTAGACATTGCTTCACTTGTGAAAGCATATTGTCGGTGCGATTATGTCATTCCCGCAAAGCTTGTCCTCGTGAAAACGGGGAGCGGGAATCCATATATTCACTGGGATACCTGCTGGAGTTTATGCCGAAGCTCTGAGGTGCAGGTATGACATGACGCTAAAATTTGTCCTCGCGAAAGCGGGGAACAGAGCGTTAACAAGATTCAACAAACTTATTTAATGCAGCGGCCGGATTTATTTGTTTATTCAGTTTTTTCGAAATGAATTACCCCGCCTCAAGCGGCGGGGTTTCCAAGCCGCTTACCACAGTTGCTGACTACCGTTGCTATGGTGGGGGTTTTGCCCCCACACCCCAATGTGGTTCCCCGCCCCAAGCGACGGGGTTTAAATCAAGAATCAAATTATATGAACTCCACAAATCCGGCCATGATCTTTTTCTTCACCCCTCCTTTGAACACTATGGAAAGTTTCATATCATCGCCGTCCCCTTCTATATCTACCACCTGGCCCCGGCCCCAAACCGAATGCCGGACGGCTTTGCCCTTGATGGTCTCGGCCTCGGGCAGGTAAATGTCCACCACGCCGTCCATAAGTTTTAAGGAATTTTGGGAATCGTATCCGCTGGAATTGTAGACCAGCGGCAGGTTGAAGCCCGTTTCCACCGCCAGGGGCAGGGCTATAAGAATCTGGGCGATCATGTGCGAAGGCGTGACGAAGTTGATATTGTGGCAGCCCCGCTCCTGTAGTTCCAGCATCATCCCGGCCAGACGATCAAAGGTAACCTCCTGGCCCTGGCCCAGCTGGCTGATGGGCCAGTTCTGGCAGTAAACGCAGGCCATATTGCAGTTGGCAAAGAATATGGTGCCCGAACCCCTGGAGCCTGATATTGGCGGTTCCTCGCCCAGATGAGCATTATAGCTGGAAACAATGGGCAACCGGCCGCTGCGGCAGAAACCCTTTTGGTTTTGCGCCCGGTTTACCCCGCACTGGCGGGGGCATAATTGACACGAAGCCAGGAGGCCTCGGGCTTCCTGGCTTCTGGTCATAAGCTGTCCTGAACGGTGCAGGCAGATGTAAGCCGGTTCAAACCTCACCGGTCAAATATAACAAAGAAACGGCGCAAAGTCAAGGCGAAGAACGGCCGGCATACATAAACCGACGCCAAAAGTATGGCACCCTTTCAGTTTGCAAACAATAAAGAAGTAATCCGTCCTTGCGTAACATGTTTATGTATGATACCCAAGTTTAATGCCCATTTATCTATTGAAATGAAAAATGTAATACAGCAATATGGGCGAATAAAGAAACGTAAATATTGATAAAAGTATCGTGTCCGGTTTGCTTAATTTTATAGTTATTATAAAGCTTAATATGCCTAATATTAAGGCAGTTGGCAATAATTTTAACCACTTTTTTAAATATCCTGGATGGAAATCCCACCATGCCCCAATTTGTTCACATAGTTTAAGATTTCCATTCCGATAGGTTTTTTGATATTCTTTCCTATCCATAAGTCTGACTCCAGATGATATGATAATGTGTCGGTTTTTCTCCTGAATTTCCGGTCAAGCCGGGAATGACACGAAGCCAACGAACAAGGGCTTTGTGACCGGAATGTTGACCAGAGACTGTTTACTCTGTTATGAGCTTTTCAATCCCTGGACCACGAAACTGGCCAGAACTTTCTTCCTCAATCCCCCGGAAAACACTATGGATAGCTTCATTTCCTGGCCGTCGCCCTCCACCTCTACCACCTGGCCCCGGCCCCAAACCGAATGCCAGACGGCTTTCCCCTTTATGGTTTTGGTTTCCGCTATATCCTGGTCCATTTCTTCGACCGCAGCAGTCCGGGTGATTTCAGTCTGACTGGCCCGGCTCTGCACCTCCAGCAGTTCCCGGGGAAGCTCGGCCAGAAAGCGCGAAGGTGCCGCCGGTATCAGTCCGCCGAAGCAGCGGCGGGAAGAGGCCAGGCAAAGATGCAGGCTCTTTTTGGCCCGGGTGATGGCCACATAGAAAAGCCTTCTCTCCTCCTCCAGCTTCTGGCGGGAATCAACCGACGCCGAATGTGGCAGCAGCCCGTCCTCCAGCCCGGCGATGTAAACGTGGTCAAACTCCAGACCCTTGGCATTGTGCATGGTCATCAAAGTAACGGCCTGGGACCGGGGGTCCCAGCGGTCGATGTCGGCCACCAGCGACACTTCGGCCAAAAAAGCCGGCAGCGATTTGTCCTCCGACCGCTGGCAGAAATCATTGGCCGCGGCCGCCAGTTCGCCTACGTTCTCGGCCCGGCTGTCGGCTTCGTCGCTGCCGGAATACTGTCCCTTCAGATATTTTAAGTAACCGGTCTTCTCCACCAGATACTTAAGAACTTCTTCGGCGGTCCGGGTCAAAGCCCGGGTTTTCAGTTCCTCCATCAAGCCGTGGAAATTTTTGGCGGCCACCTTGATCCCCGGGCCCAGCCCCGGCACTTGGTCGGCCTGTCCCAGGGCTTGGTATAAGTTGATATTTTGTTCGGCGGCCCAGGCCTCGATCCGCATTAGACTGGCGTCGCCTAGGCCCCGGGGCGGCTCGTTCACGATCCGCTTTAAACTGACCCCGTCGGCGTGGTTGACCGTAGCTTTAAGGTAAGCCAGCAGGTCCTTGATCTCCTTGCGCTCGTAGAATTTTACCCCGCCCACGATCAGGTAAGGCAGGGAATACCGGCGGCAGGCGTCCTCCAGCGCCCGGCTCTGGGCGTTGGTGCGGTAGAGCACCACCATGTCTTTCAGCGATCCCCGGCTTAAATTGGATTTGATGCTTAAGGCTATTTTTTCGGCCTCGTCCCGCTCGTCCCATGCCTGCCACAAAGCCGCTTTCTCCCCGGTCAGGTTCTCGGTCCACAGGTTCTTGCCCTTCCGCCCCAGGTTGTTCTTGACCACCTGGTTGGCGCATTCCAGAATGGTCTTGGTGGATCGGTAGTTCTGCTCCAGCCTGATCACCTTGGCCTCGGGAAAATCCTTTTCGAACTCCAGGATATTGCGGATATCGGCCCCCCGGAAGCCGTAGATGGACTGGTCGTCGTCGCCCACCACGCACAGCCGGCGGGTTTTGACGGAGAGCAGTTTTATCAGCAGATACTGGGCATGGTTGGTGTCCTGGTATTCATCCACCAGGATATGTTTGAATTTCTGGGTATATTCCTCCAGGGTGGCCGGATTTTCCTGGAACAGCCGCACCGCATTGACCAGCAGGTCATCAAAATCTATTGCCTGATTGTTGAGCAGGGCCTGCTGGTAGGCCGGGTAGATCCGGGCCACTTCCTTTTCAAAAAAATCATAGGCGGTCTTCTGGTACTCCTCCGGCCCGATCATCTGGTCCTTGGCCCCGGAGATGCGGGAAATAACGGCCTGGGGAGACACCCGGCGTTCGGGAATGGCCAGGTCCGACATTGCCTTTTTGATCAGCGACAGTTTATCGGATTCGTCGTAAATAGTGAAGTCCCGGCCGTAGCCCAGCCGGAATCCATCTTTGCGCAGGATCCGGGCGCAGACGGAGTGAAAGGTTCCGATCCACAGGCCCTCGGCCGGCCGGTGCAGCAGGGCGGCCACTCGCTGTTTCATCTCGGCCGCCGCCTTGTTGGTGAAGGTAACCGCCAGTATGTTCCTGAGAGGACAGGCCCCGATGCCGGTGATATAAGCCAGGCGGTGAGTCAATACCCGGGTCTTGCCCGAGCCGGCCCCGGCCAGAATGAGCACCGGGCCGTCTAAATAGGTGACGGCCTGGCGCTGGGGAGGGTTGAGATTGTTGAGCAGTTCCATCCAATGTTTGCTTTGTAATGCTTGCAGTTTGGTGTTCGTTGTTAGTTGTTCGTGGTTAAGGTAAAGGGTTCACAAATCACTGTTACCGGTTCCGATCAGGTTCACTGTCATCACTTCGGTTGAAGTTCCGCCAGCGGCAGTTCCAGTACCATCTCCGCCGAGCCGTCCTCCATGAATTTTGTAGACCGGACCTTGGCCCCCGGGATGTTGGCCGTTCCGCCTTTGGGCGATATTTTGCCCAGGGCAATTCCCAGGTTTTTGTAGGCCGTCACCCGGGCCGCCCTCAGAGCCTGGGACTTGGTCATGCTTTCGTATCCCGGCAGATCAATTTTGGTCTTGCCCTTCCCCACGCCCCTGACCAGTAAAAAGTCCCCCTCGATCCAAGCGTTGGCCGAAGTGATGATTTGGGCGGCCACGGCCTCGCTGGAGGAGTATATGATCTTTATCTGCTTGATCAAAAACCGGCCGTCGCCAATGTAGGGCACCCCGCCGTCGGCGTAGAACAGGATTTTCAGTTTGTTATCGGGGCCCAGATAATCCAGCCTTCCGTCCGAAGAGGTGGTGTAAAGATATTCGGGATTCTTGGTGCTCCAGCTGCCGGTGCCGTTGGTGGCCTGCCACAGCCGCCAGTTGGGGACCAGGTTCTTGTTGCGGTAGCTGGGATCGTCGTAGACTGTGCCGTAGTTGTAGACGTACATCTTCAGCCACTTGCCCCGCTGGTTGTCAAAGGACACCTCCATTTTTACCCTGTCGGCAGAGACCGGCAGAGGCGCCAGGTATTCGGCGGCGCCATAGGTAAAGAACCCGGCCAACTGGGCGTATTGTCCTGCGGCCCTGGCATTGTGCGACGATCCCTCCAGGCGGCTGCCGTCGATGGTTATCTCGGCGGCGGCGGCCAGACCAGCCGTGGTCAGCCACACAGCCAGGAATAAAGTATTTTTTCTCATATTCCCTCTCCTAATGTTTTTTTGAGTATTGGCTTTAACTTTTAATGATAACACCTTGAAATATGTTCTGTCAACCGGTAAAAATAAAAAAAGCCCTAGAACATCAAATTTCCGGGCTTAAATATTCTTGTTCTGTATTTAAAAAGATTTTGACTTTATTCAAATCTTTCCATGTATCTTGGTTGCTTCTTATGCCAACACGGACTCTATCCCATCTTGCTCTGTCATCAATATCACCCTGACGGTAAAACCTTCTATTGACAGCAAGCGTTGGCCTATCATATCTATCTGCTTGAGACCCGTCAATAAAGAAAGAATTGGTTGGGCGCTTCAAGAAGGCCGGGCAGGAATGGCGACGTAAAGGCGACCCGGAAAAAGTTAAGCTGCATGACTTTGTGGACAGCAAAAATGGCAAGGCGATTCCTTATGGCGTATACGATCTTAATCGC
>JACQXR010000117.1 GCA_016208585.1 candidate division TA06 bacterium
CGTCTTCCAATCGTTTGATCTTCTTCATACCGGAAGTTTACCATATTTTTACCGGGGTTGCTATCAAAGAACTCGTTTACTGCCAACTACTTCAGCTCGCCACCAAGTTCGATTTTACCCACACTCATTGGAGAAGAGCCCTTCAAATAATTAACAAACCAGCCCTAAAGAGCGCGGGCTAAAAAACCAAACAACCAAAAATAAATGTGTATTTACAAAAGGAGAATTTGAACATGGAACAAACAACCAACAAAACCGCCAACTTTACCGACCTGATAGTCTGGCAAAAAGCGGTGGAACTATTTGAACTGGCCGCCCAGGACACCGAAAGGTTTCCCCAGGGCAAGGCCTCATTCTTGATGGCCGGACAGGTGGTCAAGTGCGCCGGGTCCATAGGCGCCAGCATTGCTGAAGGCTACGGCCGGGGAGGCCAGAAGGAATTCGGCTACCGCCTGACCGCGGCCAAGGGCTTTGCTTTTGCCACCCAGGACTGGTATCACAAGATCGCCCGGATGGGTTATATGACCCCGGAAGCGGCCGAACAGCGGCTCAAACTGCTGGGCGAGATCAGCCGGATGCTGGGCGGCCTGATTGCCAGGGTGACCGGCAAAAAGAAGGACCAGAAAGAAACCCCGGAAACGGAATCAAAACAGTAATTTAACACCCTGCGCTCTTTGGGTGGTTAAAATATATACTCAACTTTGGCAAAAGCCAAAGTTGAGCAAACCCGAATATTAAAATCCGCTTTCGCTTCTTGCCAACGGCCCCGCTTGCCCCGCAAAGCGGTGGCAAAGCGGAGCCTCCGCCTATGGCGTGGCGCGGCTTGTCTTCTTCAAGCGCCATCCGCTTGCGCTTTATATTGGGCTTCCACGTGCCTGCACGCTGTAGCCCCGCCAACGGCGGGGCGCAAGCGTGTGCCATAGCTTTAGCGGAGGCACTCCGAAATCCGAAATCACCGCCTTCCTCCTTCGTTTCTACTACGGCGGACCACCGCCACAACCCATGGCCCAGCTGCAAACGGAGCCTCGCCTTTGGCGGGGCGTGGCGGGACAAGCAGGTTGGCGGGATCCCGATATTGCGGGACAAATGCTAATGACCAAAAGGCCCAGTTTTTGGCATTTTCTGGTTTCTGAAATTTATGGTTTCGGATTTGTTTGGAGTTTCGATATTCGAATTTCAAATTTGCCGAAGTCCAGTATATATTCAAATGAACCCGTAATGTTTCACCGCTAATATGTTAAGGAGTAAAATGTCTGAACCAGAAAACAAAAATGATTTAAAAGCCGCCCCCCGGAAGAACGCCTGGGAAGAGGCCCGGCTTTTGGCCCGGGACATCGGCCTGTTGGTGGAGAACAACCGGCGGATAGCCCAGAATCCCAAGCTTTCCGGATGCTGCCTGAATATCGCTTATATCGGCCTGCCCCATTTGAAAACCAAGGCCATAGCCCTGGGCCGTTTGCTGGACCTATGGAGCGAAAATAAATGGACCGAGACCTGCCCGGCCTGCGGGGAGAAGGTCTATATCCTGGGGGCCGGCGGGGGAGCCTTAAGCGGCCGGCAGGGCTGGTGGGGCGTGTGCGGACATTGTCAGGGCGTTCTTTCGGGCAACAAGGAAAAATTCTATCAATTATATTCGGAGTTCGCCGGCATCCAGCCAGCGCAGACCGGTACCGGGCACATAGATCTCAGCGACCTGCTGGTTGAACTGAGGGCGGCTTAGCGGATTTCAGAAAAGTCCAGGAAAATAAACGGGACACGGATCTACGCGGATTTAACTAAAAATATTCGTTAGAATCAATAAAAATCGTTCGGATGAGTTTACCGAAGCCTGCGTTCCAATATGGTTTTCTTTATCCCGGCCGGATCAAAAAATGATCCGGCCTTTTTTATTGTTGACTTTTAACCCGCCAAAGCCTTATTATTATCATTCACATAAAAAACCAACAAAGATCTCGAAAGACAATGGCCCAGCAAAAAACAGAACGCCTTCTGGAACTGGTGTCCCTGCTTTTAAAGCGCCGCCGCCCGGTTCCCAAGCCGGAGATCAAGGAACTGTTGCCACACTATCAGAGGCTTTCCGGCCCTAGTTTTGACCGGACCTTTGAGCGGGACAAAAAAGAGCTGCGCAGCCTGGGGGTGCCGGTCAAGGTCTATTCCATCGAGACCGGCGAAGAGATCGACAACCCGGCCCAGGCCGCCAAGTACGAGGCCCGGGAACTGGGGTATCTGATTGACCACGATGAATATTATCTGCCCCGGCTGGATCTTACCGCCGAGGAATGGGCGGTGATCTCACTGGTCTGCGCCGGGCCGCAATTCCCGGCCTCCAAAGGCCAGGCCCAGGCTCTGGCCAGCCTGGCCCAAAAGATCGGCTGCCAGAAGCCGGAGAAAAAGGGATCTGCTTCCGAACTTGGGTTAAGCGCCAATCAACAGCCCGGGGCCGCCGCCGAAGCCAAAGTGTTGGGCCGCCTGCAGGAGGCGGTAAAAGAAGGCGTCACCATTCGATTCCGCTATCACAGCATCAGTCGCGATGCCAAAGACCAGCGCCAGGCCGATCCCTATCTCCTGATTTACAATGCCGGAGTGTGGTACCTGATCGCTTACTGCCACAAAAGAAAAGAAGTCCGCACCTTCAAGGTTTCGCGCATAGAAGAACTGAAATTGCTGAACAGCCAGCCCCGTTTCAAAGTGCCGAAGGATTTCGACAAGACCAAACACCTGGACCGCAAGGCCTGGGAGCTGGGCGGGGGCCAGGCCGTTCCGGTCACCCTGAAAGTAAATCCTGACAGCGGCTGGCTGGCCCGGAGGGAGTTGGGTTCGCAGGCGGTTTGGGATAAGGAAACCAACCGGATCAAAATATCCGTCAGCAACCCCGCTCCCTTCATCCGCTGGGCCGCGGCCAACTGCGACCGGGCGCGGGTGGAGCAGCCGGAGGAAATAGCCCGGCAGGTCTCGGCCAGGCTGCAAAGCGTTTTAAAGTTGTATAAACCGTGACCACGGGGGAACCTACCACTGAGTGCCCGCCTGGCTTCGATACGGTCTTTGGCCACTCAGCTGGCGGCGAGGTGTATCGAAACCGCCGGCTGTACCTGTGCTGAGCCTATCGAAGCATCGCGGCCCGGAAGGCAGAGTCGCAAGCGTGGTAAGGTGTATTTTGGTAAGAGTCTAAACTTTAAAGCGGAGAGTCTGCATGGCTAAAACATCGGGCGAGCTGGAAAGGCTTTTGACCCTGATTCCGTTCCTGAACAGCCGTCAGGGGCATCCCATAGCGGACATCGCCGCCGAGCTGGGGATCTCCCAGGCCCAGCTTTTAAAGGACCTGGACCGGCTCTGCCTGTACGGCACTCCGCCTTTCGGGCCCAATGATCTTTTCCTGGCGGCGGTGGACGAGCAGGGCCGGCTGGAGATGGCCTACACCGAGCAGTTTGCGGCGCCGCTCCACCTGCTTCCAAGCGAGGCTATGGCCCTGAGGATGTCGTTGCTGCCGCTTCTGGCCGGAGCTTCCGGGCCTTATGGTAAGACCGTCAAGAGGATACTCGGCAAGATCGACCAGGCCCTGCTGCCCCAGGACCGGCTGGCGGTGGACCATCTGGACGAAAAGATAGTGGCCGCCGCCGCCGAATCCTCAAACTCCGGCGCCCTGGAAATTCTGCGCAAGGCCCGCCAGCAAAACCGCCAGGCGAGAATTGAATATTACAGCGGCGCATCGGGACAAAGCTCCACTCGAATAATTGAGCCCTATGGCTTTGTGCTGTTCGGAGACTCCTGGTATGCGGTGGCCTTCTGTCATAAAAGCCGGGAACAGCGGACCTTCAAGATCAGCCGGATCAAACAGGCCAGGCTTCTCAAACAGAAATACCGGATACCGGAATATTTTGACATCAACCAGTTCGCCCAGGGCCACATCTTCAAGCCCACCGGGAACGAGCAGAAAGTGGCGCTGTGGTTCTCGCCGGCCATCGCCCGCTGGATACTGGAGCGCAATGCCCAGGCCATAAAGAACAAGGACGGCTCGGCCGGCCTGAGCCTGATGGCCCAAAACTTCGCCTGGATAGCCCGGTGGGTGCTGTTATACGGCCCCGAGGCCAGGATTATTGAACCCAAAGAGGCCCGGGATGAGGTGCGAAAGATAATTGCCGGGGCTTTGTAAATATTTCACTATTATTTAGATTTTTTGAATGGTTGCTACAAACTCCATTCAAAAGTGGCCACAATGCTCAACTGGTTATTGCCCCCCGTTTACCCATAAATTCTCCGGACGAGGCCTTTTTCTAAATGCTATAATGGTATTGTTTGGTCAAGCAAAATGACCATTGACATCAATCCGCTATCATGGAATTATACCCCTCTCATTACAGTAGATAAAATTGGAACGGTATGGACCAGCTGGTATCATGATGCAGGTGGCGGATATATTAGTTTCAACAAGGGAAGCGGTTGGAATGCGCCTGATTCTTTGGGGATTACTTTTTCTGACATTTGTTCCGACAGCAGTGGCAATATTTTGGGAGTGTTTTTTTCGGATAGCAGGGATTTATATGGTGCCCGATACTATGACGGCGGGTTGTTGCGAACGACTATAATTGATACAAACACACAATATTTTAGCTTATCAAAATCCTCCAGCGAAAATCGCTGGTTTTGTAAAACGCAAAATGAATTCACGGATTCAAGTACTGATTAAAAGAAAAAGACTATCCCATTCATTCAGGAAGCCTTAACAAAAAACCAACCGGAATGCCGGTTTTGATAAAGCTTCAATAGGTTGCATGGCAAGCTTGCCGAACTGCTCAGTCAGACAACTCAGCCGAACGATAAACGTTTACCCCGCCAACCTGCTTGTCCCGCCACGCCCCGCCAAAGGCGAGGCTCCGCTTGCAGCTGGGCCATGGGTTGTGGCGGTGGTCCGCCTCAGTGCAAACGAAGGAGGAATATGGCAGCAGATATTTCAGGTTAAGAAACGGGAGTTTTTTAGTTTTAAAACACCGGTCATCTTGACTTTTATCCCGTAAATCTGCTAAAATTACAAATTGTGATTTGATTCCTTGACCCGCCGGTGTTTGATAATTTTAGCCAAGACGGAAAACAACGTGGCAAAAGGGTCTGCCACCGTAGCTCAGTTGGTAGAGCAGCGGTTTTGTAAACCGCTGGTCGGGGGTTCAAGTCCCTTCGGTGGCTCCAGGCTTTCATTAGAAGCTAAGAGGCTGTGAAGTTGAGAAAATTGGAGCAGGTTATCTCAACTTTAGAACGTCGCAACTTCTTATATTCTTCAAATATTTATCGCGTGCCTTAAACGTGGTGAGGTTCCCGAGTGGTCAAAGGGAACAGACTGTAAATCTGTCGGCGAAGCCTTCGGAGGTTCAAATCCTCCCCTCACCACCACTTTCGGCAATGAACAGTGAACAATGAACAGTGAACAATGAACAATTCGTGTTCTATGTACGTTGTTCTCTTTTTATTGGTGGAATTGATAATTGATTTTTGTTAATTGGTAATTGAGGTGCGGGTGTAGCACAACGGTTAGTGCTCCTGCCTTCCAAGCAGGATACGACGGTTCGATTCCGTTCACCCGCTCCATTATTTTCACCAGGCGTTTTGGTGACCCGGACGAAAGGGTTATCGGGGCGCCTTTATCGTTATACAGTTTGATAAAATACTGCTTTAAATAAAAATATGGCTTTTATTTGATTGCAAAACTTTATTTGCCGTGATAAAATGGATGGTTTAGTATGCATAACTCTAACTTAGATAAAATATTGCCTCTGGTGCAGAGGCCGGGGCGTTATACCGATAACGAGCTGAATTCTATTCATAAAAACTGGGACCAGGCGCAGGTAAAAATTGCCCTGACTTATCCCGATCTTTACGAGATTGGCATGTCGGGATTGGGACTGGCCATTCTATATTCGGTGGTCAACCGTCTTCCGCAGGCCCTGGCCGATCGCAGTTATCTGCCCTGGCCGGATATGGAAGAGGCCATGCGCAGGAATGGGATACCGCTGTTCGGGTGGGAGACCAGGCGCGAACTCCGGGAATTCGATATTCTGGGCATCACCCTGCAGACCGAGCTCTGTTATGCCGGAGCGCTGAACCTGCTGGACCTGGCCGGCCTGCCGCTATACTCAGATCAGAGGAACGAGGGCCATCCCCTGGTGATCGGAGGCGGCTCCTGCTGCGCCAACCCGGCTCCGCTTTCGAAATTCTTCGACGCCTTTGTGATCGGCGACGGCGAGGAGGCAATCGTCGAGATTTGCGAATCTCTCCGAAATTCGAAATCCGAAACTCGAAATACGAAATTGCAGCGGTTAGCAACAATATCGGGGGTTTACGTTCCTGTTATACATGATAAGAACAAAGCCAAGATAAAAGCCCGGCATGTCAGTGAACTTAAATACGAGTATGCCGCCCACCCGCCGCTGGTGCCCCTGGTGGAGGTTACCCACGACCGGCTGATGGTGGAGATTGCCCGGGGCTGCACCCGGGGCTGCCGTTTCTGCCAGGCCGGGATGGTCTACCGTCCCCGATTAGTGCGGCCTGCAGAAGACGTGGTCAAGCTGGCCAAGGACGGCATCGCCCAAAGCGGCTGGGACGAGGTCTCGCTGCTTTCGCTCTCCTCCGGGGATTATCCCGACCTTTTGGGACTGCTGCAGAAACTGAACGGGTGTTTTTCCGTCTCCAAAGTGGCCATCTCCCTGCCGTCTCTAAGGCTTGATTCCTTTGACGGAGAGATGATCAAAGCCCTGAAAAAAGTGAAGAAGACCGGCCTGACATTCGCCCCCGAGGCCGGCAGCCAGCGCTTGAGGGATGTGATCAACAAGGGGATCAGCAAGGACGAGCTGTTGCGGGTGATAGCCCTGGCCAAAAAAGAGGGCTGGATGCAGGTCAAACTGTATTTCATGATCGGCCTGCCCACCGAGACTGAAGAGGATCTCAAGGAACTGTGCGACCTCTGCCATCAGGCCTCACGGCTGGGGGTCAACCTGAAGGTTTCGGTCTCGCCCTTCGTACCCAAGTCCCAGACCCCGTTCCAGTGGGAGGCCCAGGACAACTGGGAAACGTTGCAACAAAAGATCGATTTTTTGTCCCGGGGTTTAAAGTCCCATAAGATCCAAATGAAATGGCACGACCTGCGATCTTCAAAATTGGAAGGGCTTCTCTCCCGCGGCGACAGCAGCCTGGCACCCTTGATAGAGAAGGCCTGGCACAAGGGGGCCAGGCTGGACCAGTGGAGCGAGCATTTTGTTTGGGGGTGCTGGGAAGAGGCGATGCGGGAGCTGGGCCTCGATCTGAATGACTTGTGCCGGGCCAGGGACGCCGATGAAGTTTTGCCCTGGGACAATATTGATTACGGGGTTTCCAAGAAATTCCTGCTGCAAGAAAAGCAGAAGGCCTATGAAGCAAAGATCACCGGGGACTGCCGGGAACTTGGATGCCAGGGCTGCGGGGCGGACTGCGGGATTCAGGGAACGGGTAACAATGAACAATTAACAAAGAACAAAGAACAGATAACGGTAAACGGCAAAAAGGAAACTGTAAACAGTAGGCAAGTTGCCGATGGTTTCGGGCGCAGCGCCAGGAAGATGGCCGGGCCGGCCCCGCTGGCCAGGACCAAATTCCGCCTGCGCTATGCCAAGGGTCCGGAACTTCGTTTCATATCACACCTGGACCTGATGCGGGCCTGGCTGCGGGCCATCAGCCGGGCGGAACTGCCGGTGGCATTCTCCCAGGGTTTTTCCCCCCATCCCAAGCTGGCCTTCGGCCCGCCGCTGGCTCTGGGGCTGACCAGCAGCGCCGACTATATGGACATCCAGCTGGACCGGCCTATGTCCGAGGACATAGGCCTGCTGATAAACATGCATTTGCCGCCGGGGTTAAAAGTTTTGGAGTCCAAGCCCATTTTCGGCAAGGCCAAATCCATCACCGAGCTGTGCGATGCCGCTGAATACAGGGTGGTGAGCGCTACAGTTTTTGATCCCCAGGCCGCGGTTCAAAAGGCCAGGGGAAAACTCAGCGACAAAAAACCCTGGCCGGTGAACATTTTGCGCAAGGACCAGCACAAGGAACTGGACCTGGCCCCGCAGATCCTGGATGTTTCGGCCGAGGCCAGTTCCCTGACCATCAAAATGCGGTTAGTCGAGGGCGGGGTCAAATTGAACGAAACGCTGGCGGCCATGCTGGAACTGCCGGAGGGGAAGATCAAACAGCTGCTGATCGAGCGGGTGGGGATGTATCATATCACACCCAAAGAAATGCTAAGCCCCATGCGTTTTATGTAGGGGAACTTTTAACCACAAAAAGCACCGAAAGCGCAAAACTCAAAAACTATATTTGATCGTTGTGCCCTTTGACACTGCTCAGGGCAGGGCAGGCATTATGTGGCCAATATTTGAATGAAGAACAAATTGCGGAACATCAAACTTCTTCTTGAATACGACGGAACGGCCTTTGCCGGGTGGCAGGTCCAACCGGAACAGCGCACGGTGCAGGGTGTTTTGGAGCCGGCCTTGTCCCGGATGACCGGGGAAAAAGTCTCGCTGTTAGGCTCGGGCCGGACTGATGCCGGAGTCCATGCTTCGGGACAGGTGGCCAATTTCAGGACGGAAACGGACATTCCCTTAAAAGCCTTTTGCCTGGGCCTGAACGCCATTATCCCCGACGACGTGGCAGTGCTTAAGACCGAAGAGGCCGATCCCGGGTTCAACTCCAGGTTCGACGCCCGTTCCCGTTCCTACCGTTACCAGATAATCACCCGGCGCTCGCCGCTTAATGAGCGTTTTGCCTGGGCCATTACTTATCCCATTGATCAAAATATTTTGCCGGGCTTGTGTCAGATAATTTTGGGGAGGCATGATTTTACTTCGTTTGCCTCGGCCCAGGCCGAGGTCAATAATTTCCTGGTCGAGGTTACCATGGCCGAGTGGACCCTGTCCGAGGGCTCTCTGGTCTTCCAGATCGAGGCCAACCGTTTTTTGCATAACATGGTTAGGATCATAGTGGGAAGCATGATAGACGCGGCCCGGGGGCATCTTAAGCCCGAGGATCTGAAGAAGATACTGGAAGCAAAGGACCGGACCCTGGCCGGCAAGACCGCTCCGGCCTGCGGGTTGTGCCTGGTGAAGGTGGAATATTAAAAAAACGGAGTAATCCGGGAACCATAATGGGACGAGGATATCCGCAGATTATTTATCAGACAACCCAATTTAAAAAATATTAAGAATATTTAAAGCCAGTACATAGATAAATGATAGAGATCCGCGATTTACATAAATTCTATGGGCATAAAAAGGTCCTGGACGGGGTGGAGCTGGACATCAAGACCGGCGAGACCATGGTGATCATGGGCCGCTCCGGCTGCGGCAAAAGCGTGCTGTTGCGCCACCTCATCGGCCTGGCCCGTCCCGACCGGGGCTCGATAGCCATTGACGGTACCGAGATCAGCCGGATAAAAAAGGCGGAACTGTACTCACTGCGCCGGCGGTTCGGCATGCTTTTCCAGGGATCGGCCCTGTTTGACTCCATGACCGTGGCCCAGAACGTGGGGCTGGGGCTTAAAGAACACAGTTCATTGACCGACGGCCAGATCGCCGGGACCGTGGTCCAAAAGCTGGCCCTGGTGGACATGTCCGGCACCGAGAACCTAATGCCTTCCGAGCTTTCCGGCGGGATGAAAAAAAGGGTGGGACTGGCCCGGGCTTTGGCCATGGATCCCGCTTACATCCTGTACGACGAGCCCACCACGGGATTGGACCCCATCACCGCCGACCGGATCAACGACCTGATGATGACTCTCTCCCAAAAACTTTCCCTGACTTCCATCGCCGTCACCCACGACCTGGTCAGCGCCAACAAGATCGCCGACCGGATAGCCATGCTTCACCAGGGGCAGATCATCTTCTGCGGCACCCCGGAGCAGATCAAAAAAATGCCCGATGAACACATCCAGCAGTTCATCAAGGGCAAGGCCGACCGAGAGGTTATTTAGCCTGTCGCACACAAAAGCACTCACAAAAGCAAAAGCACTCATATAGTTGACTTATAAAATCATTTTTGTTATAATAAATCGTTTATGGTGGGGTCGTAGTTCAGTTTGGTTTAGAACGCCGGCCTGTCACGTCGGAGGTCGCGGGTTCGAACCCCGTCGGCCCCGCCATAAACAAAGCTCTGTAACACCGGTAGTTAGGCGAAATAAACCGTTAATGAAAGGAGATGCACGCTGGACGAAAAGAGATATGGCAATCAAAAGTGTTTCACCACGAAAACAGGAGGAAGTCTGATGGTAAGGTTGTTATCGGTTGTTCTTTCCACGATGCTTATCGGGGCAATGTTTTACAATCCGGTTGCCGCACAAACGCCTGTGAAAAAATACGACATAAAATCAGGCGTTGTGACATGCGAGTCGATCATGAAAGTGTCAGGTATGCAGATCAAGGAGAAGATTGTGGTTTCCTTCGATGATTTTGGAATCAAGGAATGCAAAGAAACCTTCTCCGGCAACACGCTGAGAGAAACCTATCTGAGCGATGGGAAGGACCTCTATCTGGTAAAGCCCGATGACAAGACTGCTTACAAGCGGGGTACTGCATCCCGCGGGACGGAGCTGCGAGTGGAGTGGTCGGAATTTGGCACTGAAAAAGACCGCCGGTCCGGCAAGTACAAGAAATTGCCTGCTATGAAAGTCGCCGGAAAGAACTGCGAGGTATTCGAATACAACGACGGAAAAGGAACCATCACTCGATACGGCGGCTGGAAGAAGATCCTGTTGTATATGAACCTCAAGACAAAGGGTATGGAAACCACTCAACGAGCTTTGAAGGTAGAGGAGAATGCAAAAGTGCCAGCGGGAAAATTCAAAGTTCCTGCGGGATTTACAGTCCAGTGACGACAACAATGAATGTTCTCGGAGAAGGCTGAATGGCAGAACAACATTTGCAGGACTTCCGGCTGACGGCATGACCTAATGACAATTTGAGAGCATCAAGGTGTCAGTCTCGTTTCTATCTTTAAACCTCAAAAATGCGCAATATTATCAAAGAAAAGCTTCAAAATAGTTGTAATTACAGCTAATTTCGCATATAATGACTTTTCGCTATAACCGTCCAAAATGGACGGTTATAGCGCAGGACATTTTGTTCAAGTTTTGA